>NZ_JAOCLK010000012.1:0-107594 GCF_029845265.1 Ectopseudomonas oleovorans | reverse complement strand
TGAAACTCGCATCACTGAACCAAGGCCGCGATGGCGTGCTGATCGTCGTTTCCCGCGATCTGACCCGCGCCGTGCTCGCGCCGCAGATCGCCATCACCCTGCAGGCCGCGCTGGACGACTGGGCTGTCGCCCGGCCCAAGCTGGAGGCGGTCTATCAGCGTCTCAACGACGGCTTGGAAGAGGGCGCCTTCGCCTTCGATCAGGCCGCCTGTCACAGCCCGCTGCCGCGTGCCTACCATTGGGCCGATGGCAGCGCCTACGTCAATCATGTCGAACTGGTGCGCAAGGCGCGTGGCGCCGAGATGCCGGAATCCTTCTGGCACGACCCGCTGATGTACCAGGGTGGTGCCGATGCTTTCATCCCACCGCACAGCCCGATCCGCCTGGCCGACGAAGCCTGGGGCATCGACCTGGAAGCGGAGCTGGCGGTGATCACCGACGACGTGCCGATGGGCGCCACGCCGGCCGAAGCGGCCGGCCATATCCGCCTGCTGATGCTGGTCAACGACGTGTCGCTGCGCAACCTGATCCCCGGCGAGCTGGCCAAGGGCTTCGGTTTCTACCAGAGCAAGCCGTCGTCGAGCTTTTCTCCGGTGGCCATCACCCCGGACGAGCTGGGCGAAAGCTGGAAGGACGGCAAGGTGCATCGGCCGCTGGTCTCGCATATCAACGGCGCGCTGTTCGGCCAGCCGGATGCCGGCGTGGACATGACCTTCAACTTCCCGACCCTGGTCGCCCACGCCGCCAAGACCCGTCCGCTGGGCGCCGGTACCATCATCGGTTCGGGCACCGTGTCCAACTACGACCGCAGCGCCGGATCCAGCTGCCTGGCGGAAAAGCGCATGCTGGAAATCGTCGAATCGGGCGAGGCGAAGACGCCGTTTCTCAAATTCGGCGACCGGGTGCGCATCGAGATGTTCGACGCCGCCGGGCAGAGCATTTTCGGCGCCATCGACCAGGTGGTGGAACGCTATGAGCACTGATGCCAGTCTCATTGGTAGGAGCCGGCTTGCCGGCGATGCCTTGGCGCAGAGCGGATCGCCAGCAAGCTGGCTCCTACAGGACGCGTCGAGATGCTGAAACTCTACGGCTACTGGCGCTCCAGCGCCGCCTACCGCGTGCGTATCGCCCTGAACCTCAAGGGCCTGGCTTACCAGCAGGTGCCGGTGCACCTGGTCAAGGATGGCGGCCAGCAGCACGGCGCCGACTACCGCGCGCTGAACCCGCAGCAGTTGCTGCCGCTGCTGGTGGACGAGGAGAACGGCGGCGTGCGCATCGCCCAGTCGCTGGCGATCATCGAATACCTCGAAGAGATCTTCCCGGTGCCGGCGCTGCTGCCGGCCGACCCGGCCGAGCGTGCGCAGGTGCGGGCGCTGGCGCTGCATATCGCCTGCGATGTGCATCCGCTGAACAACCTGCGCGTGCTGCAGTACCTGTCCAGCGAACTGGGCGTCGCCGATGAGGCGAAAAGCACCTGGTACCGGCACTGGGTCGCACTCGGTCTGGCCGCCGTGGAGGAGGGCCTGGCCGCGTTCGACGGGCGCCTGTCGCTCGGCGAGCGGCCTGGATATCTGGAAGCCTGCCTGATTCCGCAGCTGTATAATGCGCGGCGTTTTAACTGTGACCTTGCCGCGTACCCACGCATTGTCGCCATGGCGGCGCGCTGTGAACCCCTGGAGGCCTTCCAACTGGCCACACCGGAGGTACAAGCCGACGCCCAGTGACATCCCCGGCTTCACCAAGCCTTGCATTCCGCTGCGCCACAAGCGTGGCGGGTCCGATTCCGTCACAGATAAAAACAAACAGGTGACGCATGACCCGTGAAAAACCGAAGAACCTCTGGCTCTCGCGCTGGGGTTTCCTCCTCGCTGCAACCGGCTCGGCCGTCGGGCTGGGCAATATCTGGAAATTCCCCTACATCACCGGCGAATACGGTGGTGGTGCCTTCGTGCTGATGTACCTGGCGTGCATCCTGGCCATCGGCATTCCGGTGATGATGACCGAGATCGCCATTGGCCGCCGTGGCCGTGGCAGCCCCATCGACGCCATTGGCCGCGTGGTGCGCGAGAACAATGGCAACCCGTTGTGGAAAGCGGTGGGCGGCATGGCCATGCTCGCCGGCTTCATGATCCTGTGTTTCTACGTGGTCGTCGCCGGCTGGGCCTTCGCTTACACCTGGAAGATGCTCGACGGATCGCTGGCTGCCACCAGCGTCGAGCAGCTCGGTGGTGTGTTCGAGGCGCATAACGCCAATCCCTGGCAATTGGGCGGCTGGAGCGTGCTGGTGGCGCTGCTGACCCTGTGGATCGTCGGCAAAGGCGTGCAGGCTGGAGTCGAAAAAGCCTTTCGCTGGATGATGCCGGGCCTGGCGGTAATGCTGCTGGTGTTGGTCGGCTATGCCTTTACCAGCGGTAGTTTCAAGGCCGGTTTCGATTTCCTGTTCCATTTCGATGCCTCGAAAATCACCGGCGAGGCGCTGCTGGCGGCGCTGGGGCATGCCTTCTTCACCCTGAGCCTGGCCTCCGGGGCGATTCTGACCTACGGCTCCTACATTCCCGACGGCCAGTCGATTACCCGCACCACCTTCATGGTGGTGGTCTGTGATACCTGCGTGGCGCTGCTGGCGGGGCTGGCGATCTTCCCGATCATCTTCGCCAACGGCATGAGCCCCAGCGCCGGGCCTGGGCTGATCTTCATGAGCCTGCCGCTGGCCTTCCAGCAGATGCCGTTCGGCACCGTGTTTGGCGTGCTGTTCTTTGCCATGGTGTCGGTCGCCGCGTTGACCTCGGCCATCTCGATGATCGAGGCACTGGTGGCCTACCTCAACGAGAAACATGGCGTTAGCCGGATCAAGGCTGCTGCCGGCTCCGGTGCTGTGCTGCTGGTGATCAGCCTGCTGGCGATGCTGTCGTTCAACCTGCTGGCGGGCTGGACGCCGCTGGGCAAGAACTTCTTCGACTGGCTGGACTACCTCACTTCGCGCTGGATGATGCCGCTGGGCGGTATCTTCATGGTGGTGCTCGCCGGCTACGCGCTGCGCGGCGAAATCATGCGTGACGAGCTGGGCCTGCCGCCGGCCGGCTACGCGCTCTGGTTGTTCATGGTGCGCTACGTCAGCCCGGTGCTGATCATGGTGGTGTTCCTGCATGCACTGGGCTGGCTGCTGTTCGACCCAATCGCGCAGTGGTACTGGATTGCCGGTGCCATCGGTCTGCTGGCTGTGGCCGGCGAATTGCTGCGGCCACGAGTGATGCCGGTACTGACTGGCCGCTGAGTCGTTGATCACAGACCGAGGCGCAGCTCCGTGAGGGGCTGCGCCTTTTTTGTCGGCGAAAAATCGCCAGTAAATCGGCGCCAATAAGCGGATAGTTGCCGAGCATGGCCAGATGCCTGCTTTTCAGGGGCTATGCTTAACAAAACCACTTGGCGAATTGCCAGTACTCAAGCTGGGCGCCTTTGCTGCCGATATATGGGGTTCGATTTGGCACAGCAGTTGCGTTGCCTTCCGACCAGGCCGCGTTCATGAGACGTGGCTTTATAAGAAGAACCTGGAGTTGTCCCCTATGTTTGAACCTGCCGCACGCCTATTCGCCAACCTTGCCGTCGGCAAGAAGTTATTCATCGGCTTCGGTCTGGTATTGCTGTTCACTGCAGCCATGACCGGCAGCGGCTTTCTCGCTGTACAGGCAGTGCTGCAAGGACATGCCCAGGTCGGCCAGCTGGCACAGGTCAACCAGGAGATTCTTCAGGCGCGTAGCCTGGAGCGCAGCTTCGCCATCGAGCAGACCCCGCAGAGTGCCGAGCTCGTGCGGGCCAGTTTGCTCAAGGTGCAGACACTGCTGGAAAAGCTCGCCCAGGACAGTTCTGGCGCCAGCTCGCGCAATCAGACCATGCAGCAGGCCGTGGCCGAGTACCTCAAGCAGTTCGACAACTATGTCGAGCAGCAGAACAAGGCGCGCGAAGCGCGGCAGGACATGCGCAGGGCCGCTGACGAGGCGCGCGACCAGTTCGAGGTGATCGAGCTGGACATGTACGACGCGGTACGTGAACTGCGTCTGCAGGGCGACCGCCTGCGCGGCAGTGATCCGCTGACCCTGGCGGAAGCCGCATCCGGTCTGAGCAAACGCATGCTCGATCTGCGTGACCATGAAAGCCTGTACATCATCGACGGTTCGGCTGAGGCGCTGGAGGAATGGGAATACGTCAGCGAAGACCTGCAAACCGTGGCTCGCAGCCTGATGGTATGGCTCAACGACGACCAGAAAGGCGCCATTGACACCGCGCTGCAGGCGCTGACCTTCTACCAGCGTTCCTTCCACTATTACCAGCAACTGCGCGAGCAGAATCTGGCCACTGAGAAGGCCATGATCGAACGTGCGCGCTCGGTGGTGAACCTGGCCGAAGCGGCCCAGGCGGCGGCCGAGCAGAGCATGCTCGACGACAGCCAGCGCTCGCTGGTGATGCTCGGCATCATGGGTGCGGCCGCAGTGGTGCTGGGCCTGTGCGCGGCGTTGCTGATCACCCGCTTGATCGTCGTACCGCTGCGCCAGACCGTGACATTCGCCCAACGCATCGCCGCAGGCGATCTCAGCCAGAACATCCCGCAGGATCGCCGCGACGAAGTGGGCCAGTTGCTGGCCGCCATGCAGGACATGACCCTCAGCCTGCGCACCCTGGTCGGACGCATTGGTGGGGGTGTCGGGCAGATCGCGGCGGCTGCCGAGCAATTGTCGGCGGTCACCGCGCAGACCAGCGCCGGGGTGCAGGCGCAGAAACTGGAAACCGAGCAGACCGCCACCGCCATGCACCAGATGGCTGCGACCGTGCAGGAAGTGGCACAGAACGCCGAGCAGGCCTCGCTAGCGGCGCGTGATGCGGATCTGGAAGCGCAGCAGGGTAATCGCGTGGTGCAGCAGGCGGTGGATCAGATCGACAGTCTGGCCAGCGAAGTGGAGCAGTCCGCCAAGGCCATCGCCGACCTGAATCAGGAAAGCGCGCGTATCGGCAGTGTGCTGGAAGTGATTCGCAACGTCGCCGAGCAGACCAACCTGCTGGCGCTCAACGCCGCTATCGAGGCGGCGCGTGCAGGTGAGCAGGGCCGTGGTTTTGCCGTGGTCGCCGATGAAGTACGCGCGCTGGCCAAGCGTGCCCAGGACAGCACCGAAGAGATCGAGAGCCTGATCGCCGGCCTGCAGCGCATGGCCAAGGGCGCCGTGCAGCAGATGGACAGCAGCCGCGACCTGACCCGGCGCACCGTCGAACTGGCGGGCGAGGCTGGAGACGCGCTGGGGCGCATCACCCAGGCGGTGAGTACCATCGAGCAGATGAACCAGCAGATCGCCGCCGCTGCCGAGGAGCAGAGCGCTGTGGCCGAGGCGATCAACGAGAGCGTCACCCGTGTGCGCGATATCGGCGAGCAGAGCGCTACCGCCACGGAACAGACTGCAGCCTCCAGTGCCGAGCTGGCGCGTTTGGGCGTCGAGCTGCAGGAGTTGGTGCGCCAGTTCCGCACCTGATTCGGACGAACCGGGACATCGGGCGCGGGCGGGCGTAGGGCGGACTCAGGAGCGTCAGCGAACAGTCCGCCGTCTTCGGCGCGGCAAAAGTCCTAACGGCGTACTGCTTCGCGAGTACGCCCTACAAAGCTCGCTCCCACATGTTCAGGTTCGGGCCGGACTGAAGCGCTGGCCCGAGATCGCAGGATGATAGAGCGGCTGGACCTTGTTGCCCGCTGGCTCCAGCAGATGAAAGCTGCGCGCGCCGTCGCCATGGTCGAAGGGCCGATCCAGCAGCGTCACCCCTTGTGCCTTGAGGTACTGGTACCAGGCGTCCAGTTCCTCGACGCTGTCGACGATGAAGCCGTAATGATCCACCAGCGCCACACCGTGGCTCTCGGCATAAGCGCGGCCGAGCGACAGGTTGTCGTTGCCGCAGGTCAGGTAGACCAGGTCCTCGTTGGCGCGGTGCAGCAACTGCATGCCCAGCACGTCCACGTAGAAACGCTCGCACGCTTCCAGGTTGGGTACCAGCAGGACCAGATGGCGCAGGCCATTGAGGCGCGATGGGCGCTCAATTTTTTTACACTCAAATATGTATACAATTATTATTAAAATATAAAACATAATGGGGATTGCCGTGTGCGGGCTATTGCTCAAGACCCAACTCAAGCCCGGCAGTTTCGCGGCGTTCATGGATGCCGTGCACGTCAACGCCGCCGCTTCGCTACGCGATGAACCGGGCTGCCTGACCTTCGACGTGATGCGTGATCGCAGTGATCCCGACCAGGTGTGGCTGAACGAGGTGTACGTCGACGAGGCGGCTTTCGAGGCGCATACGCGAACCGCGCATGCCGGCTGCTGGTGGAACCACTGATCGAGCGTCAGGAGACTATCGAAGCCGATATGCTGGCGCTCAATCCATCGCGCTGAAGTGAGGCTGCCCGTTGCACCACTGGCCGCTGCGAAGGCTTGGCTCGGTCAGGCCGTGCTCTGTGCTATCTGCATATCCAGCACCCGGATAAGCCCTGGCTCGGGGTAGTGCCAGTGCACGTCCAGATCCCAGAAGCGCGCACCATAGCGGCGCTCCGGCTGCGGCTGCTGGTAGGCCGGGCGCGGATCCTGCGCCAGGCACTGCTCGATCAGCTCCACCAGCGGCTCGTTCAGGCGTTGCGCGTGCTGGTGCGCCAGGCGTAGGGCGTCATTCTGCCAATCCACCGCGATCAGGGGTGGTGGCGCGTCGGCCATGTCGTTGCGGGCATCGGCCACGGCGTCGGCGTAGGGCACGTAGGGCTTGATATCCAGCACCGGCGTGCCATCGAGCAGGTCGATGCCGGACAGGTGCAGGCGGCCTGGTTCCACTCGTTCCAGGCGTACCACGGACTGGCCGATGCCGTTGGGGCGATGGGTGGCGCGGGTGCTGAACACGCCTACCGCCTGGTTACCGCCCAGGCGTGGTGGGCGCACTTTCAGGCGCGGCTTGTCTTCCAGCGCCTGGTGAAAGAGAAACAGCAACCAGACATGGCTGACCTGTTCCAGGCCCTGCACGGCTTCGCCCTGATCGAAGGGCGGCAGCAGTTCCAGCACGCCGCGCGCGGCGGGCGCCAGGTGCGGCTGGCGAGGAATGGCGAACTTTTCCTTGAAGCAGGAGCGAACGATACCGACCGGAGAAACCAGATGCTGCATGGCGTCCTGCTTAGCGTCTGTTGACGGGGGCGTCGTGTGCCACGCGGCAGCCGGCATCGCGGAATGGGCCGGTGAAACGAATCCAGCCTTCACCAGGGCTGACCTGAGCGCAGGTCAGGTGGCCATCGATCTTGCTCTGCCAGAGAAAGAATGGTGCCGGCGCGGCGAGGCCGGGCAGGCTCAGGGCGAGCAGTGCGGTGAGGAGTAGGGTACGCATGATGGTGGTCTCCAGAGCGTGACGGACACAGCCTAACACGACCTCAGAAGCGTTCCTTATCGCCCAGATAGCGCCATTGCCCGACCGGCAACTTGGTCATGGGCACGCCGCCGATGCGGATGCGCTTCATGCCCAGAACCTTCAGGCCCAGCGCCGTACATATCTGCCGCAGCAGGTCAGGGGCCGGATTCTTCAGCGCGAAGCGCAGGCGCTGTTCGCTCTGCCAGCTGGCCTTGCACGGCGGGAACTGCGTGCCCTTGTGCAGCCAGCCTTTCTTCAGGCGTTCCAGTGCGCTGGCGGGCACTTCGCCGGCTACTTCGACCAGGTATTCCTGCTCCAGTTTGGCGGCATCCTCGCGCAGCTTGCGTTGCGTGCGCCAGTCCTGACTGAGCACTATCAGGCCACTGGCACCGGTCTGCAGCGGCAGGCTCTGCTCCTGGCGCAGGAAGTGGCCATGCAGGACGCGCTGGGTGTGCGGGTCTTGTTCCCAGTGGCGTTCATGTACCAGCAGGTGCTGCAACTGTGCGGCGTTGCAGCCAGTCGAGCCATGCACCAGCAGGGTGACGGGCTCCACGGGATTAAGGCTGGCATCGGGGTGCAACTCGACGCGCTGATCCTCGACCTTGAATTGCGGCGCTTCGACCACCTGGCCGTCCACCGTCACCCAGCCCCCTGCGATGTAAAGATCGGCTTCACGGCGCGAGCAACCGAACAGCTCGATGACGCGTTTGGACAGACGGGTGGCTTCGCTCATGACTGGGCTCGACAAAAAGAAGGTCATTGTACCGGCAAGAAGCTGTGGTGCCGGGAAAGAAAAAGCCCCGCATGCTGCGGGGCTTTTCAGGAGATAGGTCGGTCAGACCAGCTCGCCCCACATGTCGTACTCGTCGGCGTCGACGATGCGCACGCGTACCTTGTCGCCCGGCTTGACGTCGGGGGAGTCGATGAACACGCTGCCATCGATCTCCGGGGCGTCGGCCCAGGAGCGGGCCACGGCGCCTTCGCCGTCCACTTCGTCGATCAGTACGTCCATCTCCAGGCCGATCTTGGCCTGCAGACGTGCAGAACTGATGGCCTGCTGGTGCGCCATGAAGCGCTCCCAGCGCTCCTGCTTGACGTCGTCAGGCACTACTTCCAGGCCCAGGTCATTGGCCGGTGCGCCTTCTACAGGCGAGTACTGGAAGCAGCCGACGCGGTCGAGCTGCGCTTCGGTCAGCCAGTCCAGCAGGTACTGGAAGTCTTCCTCGGTCTCGCCGGGGAAACCGACGATGAAGGTGGAGCGAATGGTCAGCTCCGGGCAGATCTCGCGCCACTTCTTGATACGCGCCAGGGTCTTGTCTTCGAAGGCCGGGCGCTTCATCGACTTGAGCACTTTCGGGCTGGCGTGCTGGAAAGGGATGTCCAGGTACGGCAACAGCTTGCCGGCGGCCATCAGCGGGATCACGTCGTCGACGTTGGGGTAGGGGTAGACGTAGTGCAGGCGCACCCACACGCCCATCGACGATAGCGCTTCGCACAGCTCGAGCATGCGCGTCTTCACCGGCTGGCCGTTCCAGAAGTCCAGCTTGTACTTCATGTCGACGCCGTAGGCGCTGGTGTCCTGACTGATTACCAGCAGCTCCTTGACGCCGGCCTTGACCAGGCGCTCGGCTTCGCTGAGCACGTCGCCCACCGGACGGCTGACCAGCTTGCCGCGCATGGACGGGATGATGCAGAAGCTGCAGGTATGGTTGCAGCCTTCGGAAATCTTCAGGTAGGCGTAGTGACGCGGGGTCAGCTTGATGCCTTGTGGCGGCACCAGGTCGATCAGCGGATTGTGCTCGGTTTTCGGCGGGATGACTTCGTGTACGGCATTGACCACCTGCTCGTACTGCTGTGGACCGGTCACCGCCAGCACGCTGGGGTGCACGTTGCGGATGCTGTCTTCGGCCACGCCCATGCAGCCGGTGACGATCACCTTGCCGTTCTCCGCCAGCGCCTCACCGATGGCGTCCAGCGACTCGGCCTTGGCACTGTCGATGAAGCCACAGGTATTGACCACCACCACGTCGGCATCCTGGTAGGTCGGTACGATCTCGTAACCTTCCATACGCAGTTGGGTCAGGATGCGTTCGGAGTCGACGGTTGCTTTCGGGCAGCCAAGGCTGACGAATCCGACTTTCGGGGTGGCGGTGGACATGCGGGCTAACCTCTAACGGGCGCCTGAGTGGCGCCTCTGATCAAAAAGTGCGCAATTCTAGCGGCGCTTCGTGCGCTTGACCAGAGGCGCCTTCACCTCAATTACGCCCCGGCAACATGCGCGTCAGGGTGTTATCGCGCGCCACGTAATGGTGGTACAGGCCGGCAATGGCGTGCAGGCCGATCAGCCAATAACCGGCGGTGCCGGCCAGCTCGTGCAGTTCCTTGATCTGTCCGGCCAGTTCCTTGTCCGGGCCGATCATCGCGGGCAGCTCCAGGCCGAAGAAGGGGATGGGCTTGCCAGCGGCGCTGAGGATCAGCCAGCCGGCCAGCGGCGCGCCAATCATCAGTGCATAGAGTGCCAGGTGCATCAGTTTGGCAGGCAGGGCTTGCCAGGTCGGCAGCGGCGGCTCTATGGCTGGGGTAGGGCTGAGTGCGCGGGCCAGCAGGCGCAGCCAGACCAGTGCGAAGACGCTCAGGCCGAGCATGAAGTGCCATTGCTTGAGCAGTTCGCGGGTATCGCTACCCTTGGGGAAATTGCCCTTGAGTTCGATACAGGCGTAAACCGCCGCGATCAGGATCAGCATCAGCCAGTGCAGGCCGATGGAGAGGCTTCCATAGCGGGGTGGGGTGTTCTTCCAATTCATACAAGCTTTCCTCGGTCGATGTCCTGCATCTGCGGCAGGTACGTCAAGCATAGGAGCGCTTGGCTTAAGGAGAACTGAGGAAGATCAACGCTCGGAAACGATAAAGGCCACTCGATTGAGTGGCCTTTATCTGAAGGTGGTTGCGGGAGCAGGATTTGAACCTACGACCTTCGGGTTATGAGCCCGACGAGCTACCAGACTGCTCCATCCCGCGTCGGCCATTCTACGCTTACTTAATATGTTGTCAATCGATTTGTTTCTTTTGATCGAAAAAATTAATTTTCCGTCAAAGCAAAAAGGCCACTCGATTGAGTGGCCTTTTCGTGAAGCTGGTTGCGGGAGCAGGATTTGAACCTACGACCTTCGGGTTATGAGCCCGACGAGCTACCAGACTGCTCCATCCCGCGTCTGTGGGTCGGCATTCTACAGCCAGAAGCTGGGCTGTCAACCGCTATTTTCAAGAAAAGTGTTTTCAACTCAGGTGCTTAGCGTCAAACAACTGTTAGACTTCCTGGCTCCAGGCCAGGCTGGACGAGGCTTCCGAGGGTGTTGTGCGCAAGATAATCCATGTTTGATAAGGTCATCCTGTTCATGATGACAAAGCGCCTGCAACGAGTCCTCAAGCTCTGGCTGGATCAGATCTATGACCTGAATGTAGCGGTGATCAATGGTGACACCCAGGCTGTGGCGACTCGCGCCGAGGATATGACGCGCAAGAAGCTAATTGCCGAGTTTGAAGCGAAAAGTGGCTTCAACATCCTGATCATGTCGCCAGTAGCCGCTGGTGTCGGTTTGACGGTGATTGGGGCCAACCATGTGGTGCATTTAGAGCGTCATTGGAACCCGGCTAAAGAAGCGCAAGCGTCTGATCGGGTTTACCGGATCGGCCAAACCAAGCCCGTGTTCATCCATCTGCCTGCCGTCATCCACCCCCAGTTTGATTCATTCGATGTGCACCTTGACCGCTTATTGCGCGGAAAGCTGATGCTTAAAGACGCGGTAGTGACACCAGAGGCGGTTAGTGAAAGTGAGATGATGCAATCGATGGGGCTTTGATTGGGACACAGGCTCTGATGCTTAATCGAACAATTCACCCCTGCCGAGCCATATCGATCTCTATGTAGCCATCTGCGAGAGAGATGACACGATCACACTGATCAGACAGGCGCAAGTCGTGGGTGACCAGCAGCACAGCGCAGCCGAACTCGCGGTTGAACTGACGGAACAACTGAAAGACCTCTGCGGCCGATTTGCTGTCGAGGTTGCCGGTTGGCTCGTCGACCAGCAACAAGGCAGGACGGGTTATCAGTGCTCGGGCGACCGCAACTCGCTGCTGCTGCCCGCCGGAGAGCTGATCTGGCTTGCGTTTTTCCATGCCTTGCAGGCCCACACGCGACAACAGATCGATGGCCCGCCGACGCTGTTCCGTTATAGGTTTTCCAGTAGTCAGCATGAGCGGCATCAACACGTTTTCCAGCACCGTGGGCGGCAAGACGATCCGCAGCATCGGATTGGCACGCGCGCAGTTTGGTTTGACGATCAAATCAGCGGTGTACAACCTGAACGGCGCGAGGTGCGTGTAGAGATGCGAATCTGGAGAGCTGGTGGTCGTGAGGGTATAATTAAGAGAACCGAACATAGTCGGCACCTATATTGGGGTCGGTTGATAGTCGGTTACCTGCTATTTCGCAGTGAACGAAAAAGCGGGTATCAGAGCGGGTATCAAATCCGCAAACCCTAATGAAACCATTGAATAATCAACCGCTTACCCGCCAAAGAAAGATCATCCACGTCGACTGCGACTGCTTCTACGCCGCCATCGAGATGCGTGACGACCCGAGCCTGGCCAATCGCCCGCTGGCAGTCGGCGGTTCGGCGGACCGACGTGGGGTGATCGCTACCTGCAATTATGAGGCGCGCGCCTATGGCGTGCGTTCGGCGATGGCGTCGCGGCATGCGCTGAAGCTGTGCCCGGATCTGTTGATCGTCAAACCGCGCTTCGAGGTGTACCGCTCGGTCTCGCGTGACATTCACGGCATCTTTCGTCAGTTCACCGACCTGATCGAGCCGCTGTCGTTGGACGAGGCCTATCTGGATGTCAGCGACTCGGCGCATTTTGCCGGCAGCGCCACGCGCATCGCCCAGGAAATTCGCCGTCGTGTGGTGCAGGAGCTGCACATCACCGTGTCGGCTGGCGTCGCGCCGAACAAGTTCCTGGCCAAGATCGCCAGCGACTGGCGCAAACCCAACGGGTTGTTCGTGATTACCCCGGATCAGGTCGACGATTTCGTGGCGCAGTTGCCGGTGAACAAGCTGCATGGCGTCGGCAAGGTCACGGCGGACAAGCTGGCGCGCTTAGGCATTCGCACCTGTCTGGATCTGCGCGACTGGAACAAGCTGGCGCTGGTGCGCGAATTCGGCAGTTTCGGTGAGCGCTTGTGGCGCCTGGCGCATGGTATCGATGAGCGCGCAGTGAAGGTGGACAGCCGTCGCCAGTCGTTGAGCGTGGAGCACACCTACGATCAGGATCTGCCGGATCTGCAGAGCTGCCTGGAGAAACTGCCGGCACTGCTCGAGGAGATGAACGGCCGCCTGCAGCGTCTGGACGCCAGCTATCGACCGGACAAGCCTTTCGTCAAAGTGAAGTTTCATGATTTCACCCAGACCACCCTGGAGCAGGCGGGCGCCAGTCGCGACCTGGACAGTTACCGGCTATTGCTGAGCAACGCTTTCGCCCGTGGTGACAAGCCGGTGCGCCTGCTCGGGGTGGGCGTCAGGCTGCATGATCTGCGCGGGCGACAGGAGCAATTGGAGCTGTTTGCGTAGCCCATATACGGATGAAATCCGGGGTGTTCTTGAGCCTGAACCCGGATTGCATCCGTGCTACGCATGCAAGTACCTGCAAAGCGGCTGTTTGTAGGAGCCCCGCCTCGGGGCGAAGCCTTGCGATCCGATAGCGCCGGTGTTCGCGGCGGGGCGCCGCTCCTACAGGACAGTGTGCGTCCTGCAGGGCGAGCGTCGTGTCATTCTGCCCAGAGGCGAATTGGCTTGCCGCTGGCCGGCCACAGTTGCAGCTGGCCGATGGCGTTGAAGTCCCAGCGCTGCACTTCCTCCAACGCCGCGAGGAAGCGTTGTTCCTGCTCCATGAGGGCGGGGGCGCACAGCTTGCGGGTGCTGCCGGCTGGGTCGAAGCTGAGCGCCTGACCCTTGAGCGTATAGCCGGCGAACCAGTGGTTGCAGCCGGCATTGCCATGGGCGCGGCCGTCGGCAGCGAAGGTAATGGTCAGGTGGCTGCGGTCGATCAACGGCCGTTCACCGATCCATTCCACGCGGTAGCTGCGTTCGGTTTCCAGCTGCGGTGCGTCGCTGGCACAGCCGACCAAGGTGGCGGTGAGCAGGGCGAGGGGCAGGGCGCGGTACATGGTGTCAGGCCTCCTGGCAGGTACGGCATAGGTGTCGGCCAGCGTCGTTGCGCCAGCCAAGCTCGGCGATACGAGCTTCAGCGGCTGGTGCTTGCGCGGCTTTGCCGAGCGCGGCATCGACGGCGAATTCGAAATCCAGCTGTTTGCCGCAGCTGTCGCAGTTCACCTGCCAGTTATGGATGGCCAGCTCCTTGAACTGCGGGCCCTTGCACACGGCCAGCCATTGGCCGGGCGGGTTGATCAGGTGGCGAACCTTCTCCACTTCCAGGCGCATGTGCAGGTCGCGACTGCCCTTGAGGGTGACCAGCAGCACGTCATTGGCCTGGATCGAACCGCCGTTGCCGGTGACCTGGTAGCGGCCCGGCGCCAGTGCGCGGCATTCGGTGAGGGTGTGTTGCGGGTTGAGCAGGGAATAACGGAAATCGTGTTCGGCCATGGGTCCTCCGGATCAGCCGGCATGCTATCACGCACCGGCCTTGACCTCATTGCTTGGCTGCCCGGTGAGCCAGGCCGCGATGTTGTCCAGTGTCGTGCGGGCGATGGCATCGAGTGCTTCGTGGGTGAGAAAAGCCTGGTGCGCGGTGACGATGACGTTGGGAAAGCTCAGCAGGCGGGCCAGAGTATCGTCCTGCAGCGGCAGGTCGGAATGATCCTTGAAGAACAGTTCCGACTCTTCTTCGTAGACGTCCAGGCCCAGGTAGCCGAGCTGGCTGCTTTTCAGCGCCTTGATCAGTGCCGGCGCGTCGACCAGCGCGCCGCGGCCGGTGTTGAGGTGTCGTTGGCGGCCAGGAACGACACACGGTCGTAGCCCTTGCTGCTGAACAGGCAGATACGCATGGCAGTTCCTCAGGCGCTTTGTGCCGCCGCTTCGGTCAGGCGCGCGATTGCGGCGTCCAGTTCGTCCAGGGCGCGCTGGGCCTCGGGGTCGTCCTGTTTGAGCAAGGTCTCGCTGCGCTGGCAGGCCAGGCGCAGTTGCGGTACGCCACAGTAGCGCGTGGCGCCGTGCAGGCGATGCACTCGCTCGATCAGGGCGGTGCGTTCGCCGGCATCGCGTGCCTGGCGTATGGCCTGGCGGTCGCCGGGCAGACCGGCCAGCAGCATGCTCAGCATGTCCGCCGCCAGATCGGCTTTGCCTGCGGCCAGGCGCAGGCCTTCTTCGGCGTCGAGTACCTTGGGTTGCGACTGCGGCGCAGCAGCCGGTGCAATCCTCTGATTGGGCTGGTTGCGCAGATTCAGCCCCGTCCACTTGAGCACCACCTGGGCCAGTTGGCGTTCGTTGATTGGCTTGGTCAGGTAGTCGTCCATGCCGCTCTGCAGCAGGGCGCGCTTCTCGTTGGCCAGCGCGTGGGCAGTAAGGGCGATGATTGGCGTGGCGCTGCGACCCTGTTCGCTTTCCCACTGGCGAATCGCTTCGGTGGCTTCGCGGCCATCCATGCCGGGCATCTGCACGTCCATGAACACCAGGTCGAAGCTGCCGTGCTGTACCGCTTCTATAGCCGCGTAGCCGCTGTCCACGGCGGTGACCTGGGCGCCGAGATCATCCAGCAGGGTCTGTACCAGCAGCAGGTTGGCCGGGTTGTCGTCGACGCAGAGAATCTGTGGCCGGTGTGTGTCGCCGATGGCGACTGGCTCGGTGCTCGTGCGTGGCGGATTGACCAGCTCGACCAGTGCCTTGTGCAGTTTGCGCGTGCAGGCGGGCTTGGCTTGCAGTTGCGTGTAAGCGTCGGGCAGACGTTCGTGAAACAGCCCCAGTTCGGTGGTCGGGCACAGCACCAGGGCCTTGCAGCCGAGCCGGTCGAGCTCCTCGATACGCTGGCCGAGGCTGTCGGGTGGTAGTTGGCTGGCGGTGATGCCAAGCACAGCCAGGCTCAGCGGTCGTTCCTGATTCTGCTGCTGGTTAACCGCATCGAAGAGTTGGGCGGGATCGGCGAAGCTTTCCACCTCCAGGCCGCAGTCTTCGAGTTGGTGGGCCAGCGCCTTGCGCGCCAGCTCGTGGCTTTCCAGCACAGCCACGCGGCGGCCCTGTAGAGAGGCACGTGGCAGGTCTTCGGTGTCGTCGCGGGCCTTGGGCAGGGTCAGGGTGATCCAGAACTCAGAGCCTTCGCCCGGGGTGCTGTCGACGCCGATCTCGCCGCCCATCTGCTCGATCAGGCGTTTGGAAATTACCAGGCCGAGGCCGGTGCCACCGGCCTGGCGGCTGAGCGAGTTATCAGCCTGGCTGAAGGCCTGAAATAGCGCGCGCAGGTCTTCAGCCGACAGGCCGATGCCGGTGTCCATCACGCTGATACGCAGTTGCGCGCTGTCGGCTCTTTCGTCCTCGACCATGGCGCGCATGACGATGGTGCCTTCGTGGGTGAACTTGATCGCATTGCTGACCAGGTTGGTCAGTACCTGCTTCAGGCGCAGCGGGTCACCGCGCAGAGCCAACGGGGTGTCGCGGTAGACCAGGCTGACCAGCTCCAGCCGCTTTTCATGGGCCGCGGGAGCGAGGATGGTCAGGGTGTCCTGCAGCAGGTCGCGCAGGTTGAACGGAATGCTCTCCAGTACCAGTTTGCCGGCCTCGATCTTGGAGAAGTCGAGTACCTCGTTGATGATGCCGAGCAGGTTGTCGGCAGAGTTTTCGATGGTGGCCAGGTAGTCGCGCTGACGTGGGCTTAGCTCGCTTTTCTGCAGCAGGTTGGTGAAGCCGAGAATACCGTTGAGCGGGGTGCGAATTTCGTGACTCATGTTGGCCAGGAATTCGGACTTGATACGGCTGGCTTCCAGCGCCTCCTTGCGTGCGAAGTCCAGCTCGATGTTCTGGATTTCGATGGTTTCCAGGTTCTGCCGCACGTCCTCGGTGGCCAGCTCGATGCTGTGCTGCAGTTCTTCCTGCGCGTTCTGCAGGGCCTCGGCCATGCGGTTGATGCCGGCGGCCAGCTCATCCATCTCATGGCTGCCCAGCGGCGGCAGGCGGGTTTGCAGGTGGCCGTCCTTGAGCTGGGCAACCCCCGCTTTGATTTCGTGCAAGGGGGCAATGATGCTGCGGCTCATGCGCAGGGCGAGCATGGCTGTCAGGGCCAGACCGCCGATGATCAGCAGCAGGCTGGCGAACAGGCTGCGGTAGCCGCTGAGCAAGGTGCCCTGATGCGAAAGCTCCAGCTCGACCCAGCCGAGCAACTGGAAGTTGGCTTCATCGGCCTGATCGTCGCTCAGCGCCAGATGTTGGTCATAGATCGGTAGCAGAAAGCGCGTGGCGTCCTGGCCGCTGATGCGGTTGAGGGTCGGTTGGCTGGCCGGTGACAGGTTGAGCATGCTCGGGCCGGCATAGGCCAGCGGCGTGCGTTCGGGCGTGAGCAAGGCCACCGCACGTACATCCGGGTGCTCCAGCGCCTGTCGGGCTATGCGCTCGAGTTTGCTCACATCCTGTTGGTGCAGGGCCGGAGCGCTCAGGGGTGCCAGGTGTTCGACCAGCATCTCGCCGCGTTGCAGCAGTTGCGTCTGCAGGCCCGAGAGCTGTACCCAGGTGAAATAGCCGCCCAGCACCAGCGCCAGCAAGCTGGTGGGCAGCAAAGTGAGCAGCAGTACGCGGCCTCTGATGCTGAGATCCTTGAACACGACCTTCCTCCTTAATTACATGCCGGCAGTGTAGCGATTCGGCGCGCTGGAATCTTTAGGTGAGCGATTGTCGTTTAATAGGTAGAATTGTTCTCATTATGCCTTCTGGTTCCTGGCCATGCTGACCTCCACGCGCACCCCGGCTCGCATTCTTGCCGTCGAAGACGATCCACTGCTTGCCTGCCATCTGCAATCGCACCTGATGGGCTGTGGGTTCGATGTAACCCTCAGGCATGACGGCAGCGAAGGCCTGCAACTGGCTGAACGTGAGGATTTCGATCTGATTCTGATGGATATCCTGCTGCCGGGAATCAGTGGTCTGGAGGCTCTGCAGCGGCTGCGCCGGCAACGCAGCGTGCCGGTCTTGCTGATGTCGGCTCTGGGGGACGAGCAGAACCGCATCGCCGGTTTCAGTCAGGGTGCCGATGACTACCTGCCCAAGCCCTTCAGCCTTGGTGAGTTGAGCGTACGGGTGCAAGCCATTCTGCGCCGTGTCGCCTATGAGCGTCGTGAGCCTCAGCCAGGTTTGGAGGGCAATGGCCTGCAGTTCGACGAAGGGCGCAGCGATGTCGCCTTTCGTGGCCACTGGGTCGGCCTGACGCCCAGCGAATACCGGGTGCTGGAGCTGCTCTGGCGGCACCAGGACGAGGCACTGAGCAAGCCTTTCCTTTATCAGCAGGCGCTGCGCCGTGCTTACGCTCAGCATGACCGCAGCCTGGATATGCATGTCAGCCACATCCGCCGCAAACTGCTGGCTGTCGGTTACGAGGCTGCGCGCGTCGATACCGTGTGGGGCAAGGGCTACGTTCTGGTCAGGGCCGGCGCATGAGTCTGCCGGGCAGGCACTCGCTGCTCTGGCGCCTGGCTGGTGCGCTGGCCCTGTTCTGTCTGTTGCTGGTCAGCCTGCATGTGGATGTGGGGCGTGAACTGATCGAGGCGACCTCCTATCTGCCCGAACCCACCCGGCAGACGCTCAAGGGCTATGCCCGTGAGGCGGAGACGGCCTGGCAAGAGGAAGGTGCATCCGGGGTCGATGCCTTTCTCCGGCAATTGCAGGAGCGCGAGCAAATCTGGGCCGTGGTGGTCGATGCGCACAAGCGGTCGCTGTCTTCCCGACCGCTGAGCGCCGAACAGGCGCAGCGTTTGGATTTCGTGCGCAAGCTGGATTTTTCCGTTGGACGCCCCGGCGCTACGCCGACCTTTTATATCCCCTTCAATGCTGGCGAGGCGCGCTTGGTGATGGAGCTGCCGCAGCGCCTGAACCCGCGCCGCTACAACGTGCTGTGGGAGGCGTTGCTGCAGCGTGTGCTGCCGGCCGTGCTGGCTGTGCTCGTGGCGCTGTTGCTGTATCGCCTGTTGATTGCTCCACTGGCGATTCTCCGGCGTCAGGCTGCGGCCCTCAGTGCAGGCGATCTGTCCGCCAGGCTCGGCGCGCAGGTCACCGGGCGCAAGGATGAGCTGGGTGAGCTGGCGCGAACCTTCGATCATATGGCTGAGCGCCTGGACGGCACCGTAGCCTTTCAGCGCCAACTGCTGCGTGATCTGTCCCATGAGCTGCGCACGCCGCTGGCCCGTCTGCGCGTGGCCGGGGAGAGCGAACAGGACGGCGAGGCGCTGCGTCAGCGTCTGGCGCGCGAGGTCGCGGGCATGGAAAAACTGGTTGGCGATGCCCTGGAACTGGTCTGGCTGGATACCGAACGCCCCAGCCTGCCGCTGGAGGAGGTCGACGTCGGTCGGCTCTGGGATGTCATCAGGGAGAATGCCGGCTTCGAGACCGGCTGGGCCATCGAACGCATGCCCTGCGAGCTGCCCCACGACTGCCGTGTGCTGGGCAATCTCAACGGTCTGGCTCAAGCGCTGGAGAATATCCTGCGCAATGCCATCCGCCACTCGCCGGCGGACGGCGTGGTGCACCTGAGCGGCCGGCGCGAAGGCGGGCAGTGGGTGTTGTGGATCGAAGACCAGGGGCCCGGCGTTGCCGAGAGTGAGCTGGAAAACATCTTCCGGCCTTTTACCCGGCTCAGTGACGCGCGCCCCGGGGGTGACGGCTTCGGCCTCGGGCTGGCCATCGCGCGCAGCATGATTGCCACGCAAGGCGGTCATCTGTGGGCGGAGAACGCCCGGCCAGGGCTAAGGCTCAAGCTGCGACTGCCCTGTGCGTAGCCCATTGCATGGCTCCAAGGTCGCATGACCCCGGGGAGCGGTTGCTGGATCACGTCCTGCAACCGATCATGGCGTGATGAAGCGACGGGTTCGGCGTATCATGATGCCCCTTCGCGTCAGTCTGGATTCGAGCGACCCATGACCCTGCAATTTCCCACCATTGCCGACTGCATCGGCAATACCCCCCTGGTACGTCTGCAACGCCTTGGCGGCGACACCAGCAACACCCTGCTGGTCAAGCTGGAAGGTAACAACCCGGCCGGTTCGGTCAAGGACCGTCCAGCCCTGTCGATGATCAACCGCGCCGAGCTGCGTGGCGATATCCAGCCTGGCGATACCCTGATCGAAGCCACCAGTGGCAACACCGGCATTGCCCTGGCGATGGCGGCGGCGATCAAGGGCTACAAGATGATCCTGATCATGCCGGACAACTCCACCGCCGAACGCAAGTGGGCGATGACCGCCTACGGCGCCGAGTTGATCCTGGTGAGCAAGGAGGAAGGCATGGAAGGCGCCCGTGACCTGGCCGAGCGCCTGCAGGCCGAAGGGCGCGGCAAGGTGCTGGATCAGTTCGCCAACGGTGACAACCCCGAGGCGCACTACAACGGCACCGGCCCGGAAATCTGGCGCCAGACCGGCGGAACCATCACCCACTTCATCAGCTCCATGGGCACCACCGGCACCATCATGGGCACCTCGCGCTATCTCAAGGAGCAGAACCCGGCGATCCAGATCGTCGGTCTGCAACCGCAGGAAGGCTCGGCCATTCCCGGCATTCGCCGCTGGCCGCAGGAATACCTGCCGAAGATCTATCAGGCCGAACGGGTCGATCAGGTGATGGACATGGGCCAGGCCGAGGCCGAGCACGTCATGCGGCGCCTGGCGCGGGAAGAGGGCATCTTCTGCGGCGTTTCGTCCGGCGGTTCGGTGGCCGGCATGCTGCGCCTGTCGCAACAGGTGGAGAACGCGGTGCTGGTGGCGATCATCTGCGACCGTGGCGACCGTTACCTGTCCACCGGCGTTTACGAAGAACCGGCGCACTGATGGCCAGACGCAGCTCCAACCTGCGCTTTCAGCCCAGCGGCGGCAGTCGTGCGGCGCAGGTTCCGGTCGGCAAGAAGCAGAAGCTCGCCATCGAACGCCTGGCGGGTGACGGTCGCGGCATTGCCTTCGAAGGCGGGCGCACCTGGTTCGTCAGTGGCGCCCTGGCCGGCGAGCAGGTCGAGGCGCGGGTACTCAGTGCCCGCAGCCAGACCGTCGAGGCGCGTGCTGAACGCATCATCGCCGCCAGCAGCGAGCGCCGCGCGGCGCCCTGCATTCATGCTGACCGCTGCGGCGGCTGCAACCTGCAGCATATGCCCCATGCCGATCAGTTGGCCCTGAAACAGCGCACGCTGGCCGAGCACTTGTCACGCCTGGGCGGCGTGCAGCCAGATGAGTGGGCTGCGCCGCTGGTTGGCCCCGAACTCGGTTACCGGCGCCGCGCACGCGTTGCCGTGCGCTGGGATGCCAAGGCGCGGCAGCTGCAGGTCGGTTTCCGTGCCGAGGCCAGCCAGGACATCGTGGCCATTGACCAATGTCCGGTACTGGTACAGCCCTTGCAGCCCATTTTCAGCGCCTTGCCGGCCTTGCTGCGCAGTCTGGAAAAGCCACAGGCAGTCGGGCACGTGGAACTGTTCAGCGGTACTGCCGAAGCATTGTTGCTGCGCCATACGACAGCGCTCGCCGAGGCGGATCTGAGCCGCCTGCGCGCGTTCTGCAGCGAGCATGATGCGCAGCTGTGGCTGCAGGGCGAAGGGCTGCCACTACCTGATGAGCCGAGTGCTGAGCTCGGCTTTGAGTTGCAACGCTGGCACTTGCAACTGGACTATCGGCCGGGTGATTTCGTCCAGGTCAATGGTCTGGTCAACGCAGCCATGGTCGCTCAGGCGCTAGACTGGTTGGGCGTGCAGCCTGGCGAGCGGGTACTGGATCTGTTCTGCGGTCTGGGCAATTTCGCCCTGCCGCTGGCGCGTCAGGCTGCCGAAGTGGTGGCTGTGGAAGGCGTCGCCGCGATGGTGCAGCGGGCCGCTGACAACGCGCGCCACAATGGCTTGGACAATGTGCACTTTTATCGCGCCGACCTGTCCAAGCCGCTGGTCAACGAGACCTGGGCGCGTGGGGGGTTTGCCGCTGTGCTGCTCGATCCGCCGCGTGACGGCGCGCTGGAGGCGGTACGTGGGATGAGCGAGCTGGGCGCGCGGCGCCTGGTCTATGTATCCTGCAACCCGACCACGCTGGCACGTGATGCGGCCGAGTTGCTGCGGCAGGGCTATCGCCTGCGCCGTGCCGGGATTCTCGACATGTTTGCGCAAACCGCGCATGTCGAGGCGATGGCTCTATTCGAGAAATCCGAGCCCTAGCCTCGGTCTAACAGGTCGTTGAAAAACGTAGGCGAGGCGGGCAAGACAAGGCAAAAGCGGCCGAGAAAGCGCAGTTTAGGTGTTCTAAATGAGCATTTTGAGGCCGTTTTTAACGCAGTATTGCCAACGCAGGTAGTTTTTCAACGACCTGTCAAAGCGGTACGTTCGGTACCGCAGGGATGCGCAGGACGCGCACCCTTTCAGTTAATCCGACCGGCTCAGAGAAGGCCGGCGACTGCTCGGTGCCGCTCAGGCGCACCGTAGGGAAGGTAAGACGATGGTTCAGGTGAGAGCGCATCAGCCGGTCAACGACGACGGCAGCATCAATCTCGTGGCCTGGTTGGATCATGTCACTCGTGTCGATCCGGCGCTGGATCGCCAGGCATTGCAAGAGGCCTGCGAGTTTGCCCGTGACGCCGAGCAACAGGCCAACACAACCGAGCATCACTGGAGCGAGGGCGCCTCGACATTCCGCGCCGGTCTCGACATTGCCGAGATTCTCGCCGATCTCAAACTCGATCAGGATTCGCTGGTTGCCGCGGTCATCTATCGCGGCGTACGTGAGGGCAAGATCACCCTGGCCGCCGTGCAGCAGCGCTTCGGTGCGGTGGTGGCCAAGCTGATCGAAGGTGTGCTGCGCATGGCGGCGATCAGCGCCAGTATCAACCCGCGTGAATCGGTGGTGGTCGGCTCGCAGACGCAGGTGGAGAACCTGCGCAAGATGCTTGTGGCCATGGTCGACGACGTGCGCGTGGCGCTGATCAAGCTGGCCGAGCGTACCTGCGCCATCCGTGCGGTCAAGGAGGCCGACGAAGACAAGCGTCAGCGTGTGGCGCGCGAAGTATTCGACATCTATGCACCACTGGCTCACCGCCTGGGCATCGGCCATATCAAGTGGGAGCTGGAAGACCTGTCCTTCCGCTACCTGGAGCCGGATCAATACAAGCAGATCGCCAAGCTGCTGCACGAGCGTCGCCTCGACCGCGAGCAGTACATCAACGACGCCATGGCGAATCTGCGCCAGGAGCTGGAAGCCACCGGTATCAAGGCCGATATCAGCGGCCGGGCGAAACACATCTATTCGATCTGGCGCAAGATGCAGCGCAAGGGCCTGCAGTTCAGCCAGATCTACGACGTGCGCGCATTACGGGTGCTGGTGCCGGAGGTGCGCGACTGCTACACCACCCTGGGTATCGTGCACACCCTGTGGCGGCACATTCCCAAGGAGTTCGACGACTACATCGCCAACCCCAAGGAGAACGGCTACCGCTCGCTGCACACCGCCGTGCTCGGCCCGGAAGGCAAAGTGCTGGAGGTGCAGATACGCACCCACGCCATGCACGAAGAGGCCGAGCTGGGGGTTTGTGCACACTGGCGCTATAAGGGCACCGACGTCAAATCCGGCTCCAACCACTACGAAGAGAAGATCTCCTGGCTGCGTCAGGTCATCGAGTGGCACGAGGAGTTGGGCGATATCGGCGGCCTGGCCGAGCAACTGCGTGTGGATATCGAGCCGGATCGGGTCTACGTGTTCACCCCCGACGGCCACGCCATCGACCTGCCCAAGGGCGCCACACCGCTGGATTTCGCCTACCGCGTGCACACCGAGATCGGCCACAACTGCCGCGGCGCCAAGATCAACGGGCGCATCGTGCCGCTGACCTACAGCCTGCAGACCGGTGAGCAGGTGGAAATCATCACCAGCAAGCAGGGCACTCCCAGTCGCGACTGGCTCAACCCCAACCTGGGCTATGTCACCACCAGCCGCGCGCGGGCGAAGATCGTCCACTGGTTCAAGTTACAGGATCGCGATCAGAACGTCGCCGCTGGCAAGCAGTTGCTTGAGCGCGAGCTGGCGCGCCTGGCCCTGGTCGGTGCGGACTTCGACAAGCTGGCCGAGAAGGCCAACCTGAAAACTGCTGATGACCTGTTCGCCGCCCTGGGGGCCGGCGATGTGCGCCTGGCTCATGCGGTCAACCTGGCGCAGCAGCTGCTTGAGCCTGAGCGCGGCAACGAGCAGCTGGAACTGATCCCGCGCAAGGCGCAGGGGTTCAAGCCGGGCAAGCGCGGCGACATTCAGATCCAGGGCGTCGGCAACCTGCTGACACAGATGGCCGGCTGTTGCCAGCCGCTGCCGGGCGATCCGATCGTCGGTTACATCACCCTCGGCCGCGGCGTCACCATCCACCGTCAGGACTGCCCGACGGCATTGCAGCAGACGGCGCGTGAGCCGGAGCGGATGATCCAGGTGAGCTGGGGGCCGGTGCCGGTGCAGACCTACCCGGTGGAGATCGTCATCAAGGCCTACGACCGTTCCGGTCTACTGCGTGACGTCACCCAGGTACTGCTCAACGAAAAACTCAACGTGCTGGCGGTCAACACCCACTCGAACAAGGAGGACAACACCGCCTCCATGTCGATCACCGTGGAGATCCCGGGGCTCGATGCGCTCGGGCGTCTGCTGGCGCGTATCGGCCAGTTGCCCAACATCATCGAGGCGCGTCGCCAGCGGGCCAATTAAGCGGCACGCTTCAGGTGACAAGCAGCAAGTCAGAGGCGCCGCTGCGCCCTTTCTTGTGGCTTGCCGCTTGTAGCGTGCAGCCCAGGAGTTTTTATGTACAAACTCGACGATCTGCTGCACCTGATGGCGCGTCTGCGTGACCCGCAACACGGCTGCCCGTGGGATCTCAAGCAAAGCTACGCAAGCATCGTGCCCTACACCCTGGAGGAGGCTTACGAGGTCGCCGACGCCATCGAGCGTGGTGACTTCGAGCATCTTCCGGGTGAGCTGGGCGACCTGCTGTTCCAGGTGGTCTATTACAGCCAGCTGGCGCAGGAGGAGGGGCGTTTCGACTTCGCCCGGGTGGTCGATGGCATCACCAGCAAGCTGATTCGTCGCCACCCGCACGTGTTTCCCGACGGCGATCTGTACGGTGTGCCGGATGCGGCGAAGCTGGAGGAGGCTGCGGTCAAGCAACGCTGGGAAGAACTCAAGGCGCAGGAGCGCGCGGAGAAGGCTGCTGCCCCCGAGCAGCTTTCTTTGCTTGATGACGTGCCGGCTGCGCTGCCTGCACTCTCACGTGCGGCCAAGCTGCAGAAGCGTGCGGCCCAGGTCGGTTTCGACTGGCCCGATGCGTTGCCGGTGGTGGACAAGGTGCGCGAAGAGCTGGATGAAGTGCTCGAAGCCATGAGTGAGAACGATGCCGAGGCGGTGGCCGAAGAGATCGGCGACCTGCTGTTTGTCGTCAGCAACCTGGCACGGCACCTGAAGGTTGATCCTGAAAGCGCGTTGCGTGCTGCCAATGGCAAGTTCGAGCGGCGTTTTCGCTTCATTGAGCAAAGCGTGCGTGAGGCCGGTCGTCGCCTGGACAGTTGCTCGTTGGAGGAGCTGGACGCGCTCTGGGGCGAGGCGAAGAAGCAGGAAAAACAGGCTCCTGGCTAATGCCGATCAGATAAGGTTGCCAAGGCGGCCTTTCGTAGGAGTCCCGCCCCGGGGCGAAGCTTTTCAATTGCGCATCGCCCTGGTTCGCGGCGGGGCGCCGCTCCTACGCATTGGCAGCGTCGACGCTTGACTGACGGGTATAACGCAGCCTGGCTGCTGAATTGCTTTTCCCGGGTTGCATCGGGCTACGGTGGGTTTTCGGGCTGGAGCCGCTGCGCCTTAGCCCTTATGCTGGGCGCCTTGGATTGGCAGCGCAAATCTGTGTCGCTGCCGCAACTGAATCATGTTCGGGATCTTTAGTCATGGGTCTTTCCCTGCGCGATCAGCTACTCAAAGCCGGTCTGGTCAATGAAAAGCAGGCCAAACAGGCCGGCAAGCAACAACAGAAGCAGCAGCGTCTGGCCAAGAAAGGCCAGGCCGAACTGGATGACAGCACACGCCAGGCCGCGCTGCAGGCGCAAGCCGAAAAGGCCGCACGTGATCAGGAGCTGAATCGTCAGCAGCAGGAAAAAGCCGAACAGAAAGCCCGTGCGGCGCAGGTCAAGCAACTGATCGAGCGCTCACGCCTGCCCAAGCTCGACGGCGAGGACTACTACAACTTCGTCGATGACAAGAAGGTCAAGCGCCTGCCGGTCAACACCATGGTGCGCAACAAGCTGTCCAGCGGCTGGCTGGCCATCGTCCGTCATGGCGGTGGTTACGAGATCATCCCGCGCGAGGCTGCGCTGAAGATTCAGGAGCGCGATGCATCGCGCATCGTCCTGCTCAACACCCATGTCGAAGAGCCAGATGCCGATGATCCTTACGCGGCTTATCAGATTCCTGATGATCTGATGTGGTAATACCGCATCGCAGGACGCCGTAGGGTGCGCCGTGCGCACCGCGCCGCCCTGAGATTAGCAGCGGTTGCCGCTCAACAGCACTCGACCAAAGCTGGCGCCTGCATCCTGCGGGGTGATCGCCAGCAGGCGATCCATACGCAGGCGCTGCTCGCCCTCGGCAGTACGCACCAGCAGAAACTCTTCCTTGCTCGCCGTGGTTTCGGTGGTCAGGGCCTGGCCCAGTAGGGTCGAGCCGTCGACCAGTTCGATATCCAGTTGATAGCGGTGCATGCAGGCGATCTCCAGGTAGTCGTAGAGATCACAGGCCAAGGGTTGGTAGTTGTCCATCGAGGGCGTCCTCCGTCTTGGTCAGGCCAGCCCGGAATGAAGTAGTCGTCATTCCCGCGCAGGCGGGAAACCAGAACCCCGCAGTATCTGGGCTCCCGCCTTCGCGGGAGTGACGGTGTACAGCTTTTGAGCGTATCCCTGGTCGAGAAGGGGTCAGGCAGCCCGTGCTTTTCCAGCTTAGATAAAAACCAAAAACGCCGCAACCCGATACTGGTGTTACGGCGTTTTCGTTTCGCGGACGCGCCTTACATCAACGGAATGGTGTAGCTGACGATCAGGCGGTTTTCGTCCAGATCGCCAATGTTCGCGTTGGAGCGCACCATCGCGTTACGCCAGCGCACGCCAAGGTTCTTCAGTGGGCCTTGTTGGATGACGTAGCTGATATCCACGTCGCGTTCCCATTCTTTGCCGCTTGCGCCACCCATGCCGTCGAAGCCGTCACCGGTCACGTAGCGTACGAACGCGGTCAGACCCGGAATGCCGTAGCTGGCGAAGTTGACGTCATAACGTGCCTGCCAGGATTTCTCATCCTTGCGGGTGAAGTCGAGAATCTGAATGTAGTTGACGATGTAGGGATCGGTCTCGGTCAGGAAGGGGAAGGCGTTGTCACCGCCGACCTTCTGGTAACCCACGCGGAAGGTGTGCGCCCCGATACCCGCCCAGAGGTTGACCGAGGTCAGGTCGTTATCCAGCTTGCCGCCGAGTTTGCGGCCGTTGTCCTGGGAGTCGAAGTAGGCCAGGTTGGCGCCCAGCTTCCAGTCGCCGATCGGCTGCACGTGGATCAGGTTGTACAGCTTCTGGTCGTAGATATCTTCCAGTTCGCCGTACCACGCGCCAACGGTGGTGTTGCCGCCATTGAACTTGTAGTCGCCACCGGCGAAGTTGTAGCGGTCGCTTTCGCCGCCGACGTTGGTGGCGGTGATATCGACCCTGTCGGTGGACGCGCGTTGGTTGACTTCACGCAGTTGACCGCCATTGAGGGTCAGGCCGTCGATTTCCTGCGAGGTGATCATGCCCCCGGTGAACACCTGAGGCAGCAGGCGCGAGTCGCCGGAAGAAACGATAGGCAGCTTGGGCATCAGCCCGCCGACCTTGCCGACGGTTTTGGAGATGCGTGCTTTGACTGCACCGCTGAGTTCGGAATACTCGTCCGGCCCCTCGTTGCCGAAAGCGTTGGGCAGCAGGCCGGTGCCGGCGCGTTCGTCAGACGAGTCGAGCTTCAGACCCAGGCCCGCATAAGCGTCCAGGCCAAAACCAACGGTACCCTCGGTAAAGCCGGACTCGGCCTTGAGGATGAAGCCCTGCGCCCATTCCTCGCGTTTGGACTGCTGGGCAGCCGTCGTGTCGCGCAGGTCGCGATTCATATAGAAATTGCGCAGTTCCAGCGTCGCTTTGCTGTCGCCGATGAAGTCAGCCTGTGCCAGGCTCGGCAGGGTCAGGCTGGCGCCCAGCGTGGCGAGGGCCACGGCACGGGCGAGGGGAGTTTTGCTCATTATTGTTGTCTCCTCGTTGTTATTGGCAGGTCGGCCACGATGTGACCGACCAGTTACGGCGCGATGAAATAAAGCATCTCGATAGCGAGTCGACTGTAAGACTTTAGTCTCGCGGGGCTTTGAGCGTGGCTGGAGCGTAGGTGAGGGCGGCCTCTAGATCGCGGTTAGCAGGGATTTTCTGGGTTTGGCCATCGAGCGGGAAAATCTCGTTCGAGCGCAAACGAGCTGAGAAAAGTCGACAACCGTTGGTCGATAAAGGTTAAAGCTTGCCTTTCAACGGCCGTTAAGTTCGGCAGATAACCTGTTTGGGTACCCCGTCATGAATCCTCTGAGCTCACTGAATTCGGCCGCTTCCCGCACTGCGCAAGCCAGCCAGGCTTTGGCGGCGCGCAGCAATGCCGTCGATGCCCAGGCCACCTTGGCCAATCGCCTCGCCGAGAAACTCGGCGTGCCGCCGGGCTCGCTGTCAGGGGCGCGTGATGATTACACCCCGGAGAAAGTGGCGGGGCGGATTCTGGGGTTCATCGAGCAGCGCCTGCAGAGCGAGGCGGCGGCTGGCGCTGATCCGACCAAATTGGACAAGCTGCTGTCCCAGGCGCGTGATGGAGTGGAGAAAGGCTTCGCCGAGGCGCGCAAGATTCTCGATGGCATGGGTGTGCTCAAGGGCCAGGTGGCTGGCGATATCGATGACACCTACAAGCGCATTCAGGATGGTTTCACCGATCTCGACAAGCGCTTCGGCAGCGCTGTCCCGAGCGCGGGGGACACGGTTGCTGTGGCGGGCTACAGCGAGCGCTTCAGTGCGTTGGCGGAGACCTTCGACCTCTCCGTCACCACCCGCGATGGTGATCGCCTGCGCATTTCCGTGGCAAAGGCTTCGGCCAACTGGTCGCAGAGCAGTTTCGCCGCTTCCGGCGACGGTAAGTCCACCACTGTGGTGGGCAGTAGTCAGTCTGGCAGCATGCGCATCGGTGGCTGGCAGGTGGATGTCGAGGGTGAGCTGGACGACGACGAGATCAAGGCGTTGGAGAAGCTTTTCAGTCAGGTGCAGGATCTCTCCGACAAGTTCTACGCCGGTGATCTGGCAGGTGTCTTCGACCGTGCCATGGCGGTGGATATGGACGGTGAGCAACTGGCTTCGATGTCGCTGCGCCTGACGCAGACCAGCGTGCGTCAGGCCACCGATGCCTATGGCGCCGTGGCTGGGCAAGGCGCCAGTGCAGTCAATGCCGGGCTGCAGGAATATGCCCAGGGCCTGCTCGATGCGCTGCGCAGTGCCGGCGACCTGGCGCAGGATGCCGGCGGCATGCTCAAAGAGTTGCTCAAGGGCGGCTTCTCGCTCGATGAGCGCTTCGACCTGCCGCGCCTGGAAAAAGCCGACAGCCTCAACCGCAGCCTGCTCGACGGCTTGCAGTCGCTGCTCGCTGGCCAAGCGGGCAAGGGCGTTGACGCGAGCTGATCGACAGCTGGTGCTAAACTGCGCACCTTGCTGATAGTGAGGTGCGCTCATGACGCCTGAATGCCAACTTTTCGGAACCCTGGGCTGCCACCTTTGCGAGGTGGCCGAGGCGTTGCTCATGCCATTCGTCGAGAATGGTCTGCTGGTCGAGTTGATCGACATCGCCGAGCACGAAGGGATGGTCGAGCAGTACGGTTTGCGCATTCCGGTGCTGCGCCGCTGCGACAGTGGAAGCGAGCTGAACTGGCCATTCGATGCCGAGCAGGTGGTGGCTTTTCTGAGCTGAAAGGCGCTACCGACAAATCGAAGGCAATAAAAACCCGCCGACAGAGACAGGAATAGAACTTCTTTCGCAACCTACTGTTCTTACTTGGGTTTTTTATTTTTATAGTCCGGCTTCGCCATGATCTCTGCGCGCCAGCCAGTCGCAATGACTGGCTGGTTTGGACTGGAATCCTATTGTCCTGTCAGGTTGGACTATCGGGCACCTGCGCGCCGCCGAATTTAGGGACGATATGCTTGCCAAGCTCCTCGATAACCTCTGCTGCGGGGCGTTTACCATACTTGAGGTTCAGGATGACGTGATCTACACCGATTTCCTGAAGTGTATCCAGCAAGGCCAGAAGGTGGTTACGTCCCAGTCGGAATCCTAGATGGATAGGCGAGGGCGGCGTGGATGGGTGTTCGTCCAGGTCGATATACAGCGATTGCAAGAACGGCTTGTAGATAGCGCCACATTGTTTAGCCGTTTCCTGTCGCCAATCTTCCACGATCAGTCGCTGTATTTTTGGCGGACGTGGATAGTTGATCCATCCATGGCTTTCACGCGCGATCCAATCGAGCGACTGGCGGCTATGTCCGGTTACGAATAACGGTATTTCCCGAGTCGTAGGTTTGGGAACGAGATCAGCCCCCAGTAACTCGCCGTGACTCCAGCGAATGGGCTTGAAGTGTGTTCGATGGGCTTGGCGTATCACATTGAGGTTTTCTTGAAAGGTCTCGCCACGCTTTTCCGGATCAACGCTGAATGCGGGAAACTCCACAGGACGATCGCCAGAGGCAACTCCCAGGAGCAAACGACCTCCGCTCAACTGATCAATGCTCGCTGCGGCCTTTGCCGTGTGCAAGGGATTACGCAAGGTAAGGGCGATGGAGGCGGTGCCTAGTGCGATTTTTGTTGTATGGGCTGCGATGTAGCCCAGATACACCCAAGGATCGAAAACCTGGCCGACATCACCGAAGCTTGGGTCCCTGAGCGGGACGTCGCGAAACCAGAGCGCCGAAAAACCTAGTGCCTCTGCACGTTTGGCCAGCGCGACCTGATCCAGCATGCGCGGTGTGTCACCCTCGAAAGCCTCCAGGGGAAAGAACAGCCCAAGGCTTAGATGACCCTGTCTGAAGGTCCGTTTGAATCCCCTATGCTCTTGGTAGGGGATCGTGCTCGGTTGGTACATGTTTAACCTCCTCGGTCAGCAAACGCTGAGCCACGCCCCTGAGTTATGGGGTGTGGCTCTGAGCGCTTAGGGTTTGTAAGTCGGGTAGTCGGTGTAGCCCTTATCGGTACCGCCGTACATGCTGCTTGGATCAACTGGGTTAAGCGGCCAGTTGTTGGCGATACGAGCGGGCAGGTCGGGATTCGCAATGAAGGGGCGACCAAAAGCGATCAGGTCGCCCCAGCCAGCTTTTATCACGCGATTTGCTCGTTCAGCGGTGTACTTGCCGGCATAGATAATCTTGCCGCTGAAAGTCTTACGAACAGCTTCCCGGAACGTCTCAGGCAGCTCGGGTGCGTTGTCCCAATCGGCTTCGGCGAGCGACAGGTAGGCAATGCCCACTTCCTCGAGGATCTTCACTGCCTCGATGTAGGTTTGGTGAGGATCTTCTTCGACCAGGCCAAGGTAAACGCGGTCTTCGTCTGTGGTCGCGAACAGCGGAGCGAAGCGAACGCCAACGCGCTCCTTGCCGACCACACCAGCAACGGCGAGTGTGATTTCGCGCAGGAAACGAAGACGATTTTGCAGCGAACCGCCATATTCATCATCACGCTGGTTGGTATGGGCCGAAATGAACTGGTTTACCAGGTACCCGTTCGCGCAGTGAAGCTCCACCCCGTCAAAACCTGCGTCCAAAGCATTTCGGGCTGCTTGGGCGTAGAGCTCAACCAGTTCCTTTACCTCCTTGGTGGACAGGGCTCGTGGGGTCGAAGGGTCGGCCAGTGTACCCGTGCCGGGGCCAGTTTCGATGAACACCTTGACGTTGTCCGCGCGGATGGCTGATGGCGCGACGGGCGCTTCACCACCGGGTTGCAGCGATGTGTGCGACACGCGGCCTACATGCCAAAGTTGAGCAAAGATCACCCCCCCTTCGGCGTGAACAGCGTCGGTGACCTTACGCCAGCCTTGTATCTGTTCCGGGCTATGAATGCCGGGTGTCCAGGCATAACCCTGTCCTCGGGGTTCGATCTGTGTGCCCTCGGTCACCATGAAGCCAGCACCGCTGCGCTGACGGTAATAGGTGGCCATGAGATCGTTCGGAATGTTGCCAGGCTGGGAGCTACGCGAACGGGTCAGCGGTGGCAAAACGATTCGGTTCTTGAGGGTGTATGGGCCCAGCTGAGTGGTTTTGAAAAGTTCTGATTGTGTCATTTCGTTTACCTGCATATCTAAAATATTCGATGTTATAGGTCAAGAAACATGGATCAATGAGCTCAGAAGAGCCCGAGCGGTGCTTCGTTGAGGCTGACGTCGATGTTCTTCTTCTGGCTGTAGGCTTCACTGAGAGCGATGCTGAGAGTTTGCTCATCCAGCATGATCGCCTCATCCGATTGGCTGCGGGTTACGCCGGCGAAGTAGCGGAAGTGATCAATTGCCAGCGGGATGTCGACGGAGCGACTTTCACGAATGGGTTTACCTACATCAAGGGTTTCCAGAACGGCGAACCGATCGGCATCGGCTTCCAGCGGGTCGGCGATCTTCAACAATGCATTGGCGCGTTCTGCGGGTGAGGTGGTACGCCAGGCCGCGAAGGCGCGCTGTGCGGCCTGCAACGCGCGGTCGACGTCGGCAGCCGTGGCGTTTGGGATGTTGGTGAGAATTTTTCCGTTGGCGGGGTTGATGATGTCGAGGGTTTCACCGTATTCGTCCGAACGAAACCCACTGGTTGTCAATAAACAGGCCGTAGCTGCTGTCGGGAAGGTGATTCGGATGGGTATCGCTGGAATCTTTCATGGGGGCTTCCTGAGGTTTCTAGCGCGGGTTACGCGTTAAGGTTATTCGCAATATTCATATATTTCAATGTGTCGATATTTTTCCGACGCGTATGCATATTTCCACGCACTTGCAGCTCACTTCTGGATCAGTTGGGAAGGCATCTGCACCACCTAGTTCCAGGGTCGACTTCTTCAGCGCCTTGCCAGCCTGCAATGATGGCGCCTACTCCTTCAGAGCCAGTCAGAGCGACGCCATGAAGGCTGCGCTCGCTTCCTGCGCGAGCTGCTGAGTGAAGGCCGTGGTCTACGACTTCAGTCCCAGCTGTGCCGGCGAGCATGCGCGCAATTTTCTTGGTCAGTGGAATGGCAAGCTGCTCTGCGATGACTTTGCTGGCAACAAAGCTGGTTTTGAGCAAGGCATCACTGAAATCGGCTGCGCGGAATCGAACCTGCGGCGAGCCTGCGTCCGCACGGTGGTTCAAACGGTGGGCTCGACGGCTGCGTCATTGTCGGCGGCGGGGCGGTGAGCCGCCGAATCGCCAGGGCACAGCGTTGTTCAATCAAGGTATTGATTTGCTCAACCACGACATTGCCAGCAAAACTTTGTCCGGGGTCAAACTGGAGCTTGCGCACCGTCGCTGGCAGTAGTTTTGCCAGGTCCAAATGCGCCGTTTGGCCTGCGCCAGTTTCGCGGTGGTCTCCAGCCGTTCATGCCTCTGGTCATCCGCCGCGTCGCAACTCCCTGACGCCCCGGCCCAGCTTGCGGCGCAACAGGGCTCGCAGGGTCGCCCCATCCGAATACCCGACCTGTGCGGCGACCTGATCGACGCTGGCGTTTCCGGTGCGCAAGAGATGGACGGCGTGCTCCACGCGCAGGTCCTGGAAATACGACAGTGGTGTCTTGCCCAAAACGCTTTGCAGCCGCCGCGCCAAGGTGCGCTCGCCTGTGCCTGCGGCGCTGGCAGCCTCCGCCAGCGAGAACCCCTGCGCGAGCCGACCTCTGGCCCAGCACTCGAAGCGCTCGACCATCGGGTCGGCATGCGCAAGGTGGTCGGGAATCACGAACTCGGCTTGCGAACTGCGTGTCTCGGCCAGCAGATAGCGTGCCACCAGGGCCGCCAGCGCCGGACTGCGCCCCCGGATGATGCGCAAGGCCAAGTCGACGTGGGCCAAAGCGGCACCCGCGGTGGTGAAGCGTGTCGAGTTCACGATCATGCGTGACTCGTCCAGCGTGACGTTCGGATAGCGCTGCCGAAACATCGGCCCCAGCCACCATGACGTCGTCGCACGATGCCCATCAAGCAGGCCACTCTCTGCAAGCAAGAAACTACCGGAGCAGGCGGCACCAAGGTGCGCGCCAGTGGTGGACCACTGCTGCAGCGCGGCGACCGCATCGGGCACGTCGGGGCGTGTGAGCCGAGCCGAGAGCGTGTCAGGCATTTTGTCACCAAACGCGGGCACGAGCACGACGTCTGGTTCCGGTACGCCACGCGCAGTGACCACGGGGACCGTCAAGCCTTGCGCAGTTCGGATGCGACGCCGCACGCCCACCAGCGTGAGCTCTATGTGCGCGGGAGCCTGTGGCAGCGAGCCCGACATCGCATTGGCCAAGCCCACTGTGTCAGTGAGCGCCGCAAGCCCCAGATCAAACACGCCATCACAAACAAGGATGTGGAGTTTCATGGCAATAATGATATCAATGTTGTCATTATTGCCTATAGAGATGTCTGTCATGAAGACTTAGGCTGCTGTCTCGTCGATCCCTTCACCCATTTTTCCATTTACCCCAAGGATTACAGCATGACCAAGCTCGCCCTGTTTGTTCGCCTCGAAGCTAAACCAGGCCAAGAGGCTGCGCTTGCCGACTTCCTGGCCAGTGCGCTGCCGCTCGCCAACGCCGAGTCCGGCACCACTGCCTGGTTCGCATTGAAGTTTGGCCCTTCGACGTTCGGTGTGTTCGATGCCTTTGCCGATGAGGCAGGTCGCCAGGCACATCTGAACGGCCAGATCGCCGCGGCCTTGATGGCCAACGCCGCGACCTTGCTCAGTTCTCCGCCCAATATCGAGAAGGTCGAACTGCTTGCAGCCAAACTGCCTGCATGACAACCCGGCCTTGACCAAATCAGCTCACTCTGCAGGATGGGGGGCACGGCCCTACGCAGCGCCCCCCCCCTTCGATTGCAGTTACCCAGGGAGCTGCCTTCCACAGCGATTGGGGGGCAATATTGCAGCCAGAACTTCCAAGCTGCGTCAGCAAGCAGGGGTAACATCAGTGCTGGCTGAGATGTTCCGATTCGTCGGGTATTTATCGAGAAGTACCGACTGTTTGCAACGTGTCGTTACCGAGAGCCTCTGGGCGAGCCAGATTTCCGGCCCATTGAAAGTCCGCAGTCCGCAAGCGCGGATCCATCAAGCGGTTTGTTGGAAAATCAACGACCTAGGGTCTGTTGCCGTTTCACATAGGTAACCAGAGAAAGACACAGGCCATGGCCACGACGCTTTCGAATTTCTCTTGAGTTTGTCGAACCGAGATGCCACTGCCCGGTAGTGCTTTAGCCGGGCGAAGGCGTTCTCCACCAAGTGCCGGTTGCGGTAAAGACCTCTGTCCAGATCCGCGTTGCCTTTCACGGAGTTACGCTTTCTCGGGATCACGGCCTTGGCCCCTTGTTGCTCAACCTGCTGCCGAACTCTCTCGCTGTCATAGCCCTTGTCCGCGACAATGGTTTCTGCCTCCGGGAGCTTGGCAATCAATGCGGGAGCCTGGGTGCAATCATTGATTTGCCCCCGTAATTTCAAATTCGATGGGCAGTCCATGAGCATCAACTGCCAGGTGAATCTTGCTGGTATTGCCAGCTCGACTTTTTCCTATGGCCTCATCGTTGCCACTGGCAGCGCCTGCACTGTGTTGGTGGGCCTTGGCATAGCTGCCATCAATGAACACCCATTCCATTGTTGTAGATGGCCTTGCGCAGCAGAATTTCCCGCAGCTTCGACCAATGCTCATCACTGAGCAATAATCGGGGCATTGTAAACTCGTATCGATGATGGATCAGAGCTTCAGCGGTACGAGTTTTCTCTTACTTATCAGTTGGTTAGTGAAAAAAACGGCAACAGCCCCTAACGATCGGGCAGCATACCAACGGGCATACCAAATCGGTAGAGATAGCTAGGGTCTGTTGCCGTTTCGACGCGAGCCGCGTTGCTGCGCCAAATTGCGCCACGCGAGGCGCGGGATGCAGGTAATGGTCGTTCCCTTGCCAAATCCCGCAACGACGCATGGCGCAATTTGCCGCGCAACCCGAAGGGACGGGCCAGTTTTTGCGTGGTACGTCGTTACTCGACGGCTCATTTGGGCGACCAAACTTCGCGTCTCGCGCCTAGCCCACGCAAAAACTGGCTCCGTTGCGGCCGTGCGCGAAACGGCAACAGACCCTAGGGATGGCATGAGACAAGCAGAAACAGAAAGCCCGGCGCTAGAGGCCGGGCTTTCTGGGGTTCCGAGGCATGTAGGAACATGTAGGAACAAGGGATTGGTCGGAGAGACAGGATTCGAACCTGCGACCTTCTCGTCCCGAACGAGACGCGCTACCAAGCTGCGCTACACTCCGAATGAGCCGTATTCTACCGAAAAACTTTTACTGCACAAGGGGTTAGCCTGAAAAAATCAGCAGGCCGATATCCCTTTCTGCTGCCGGGGCGAGCCCCGCTGTCCTTCAGCGGTGGCTCGGGCTCTCGCCTCAGAGTTCCTTGACGGTCTGCACCTGATCCTTGTTGATCGTGGCGCGCTTGCCGTCGAGTTGCTCGAATTCGTAGAAGCCGGATTCTTCATCGAACTGGGGTTTGTCTACCGTCTGTATTTCACGCCCGTCATTCAGGGTGATCACCGACGGCGTGGAACAGCCGGCCAGCACAGTGAAGCCGATTGCCATCAGCAGGGCGGGGATTATCCGTTTGGTCATGGTGTGTCTCCTTGGGTGCTAAAGAGGTGCTATACCCTCGCTCAGACGTGAAACTGTCGTATGAGTTCCGCGCAGGGCTTCTCGCTTCAGCAAGGCGATATGCCGTTCGCGAGCGTTTCCGGTGTGTTCAGGTTGGCCAGGCGGGCATCTTCCAGCGTGCAGTCGACGGCGATGGGGGCTAGGTTGTCGAACCAGCGTTGCGGGCTGCGTTCACCGGATTGCCAGGCGTGTTCCAGATCGTCTCTGAGCCCCGTGGGCAACAGGCAGAACAGTGGCTGCCAGTAGTTGCCCTGGCGGATCACCACCGGCCGGCTCCCCGCGTGGGCAAGCAGTGACTCGATCAGTGCACGGTCCACCAGGGGGGCGTCACAGGGCAGCACCAGCATGTGCTCGTGGCGTGCCGCGGCCATGCCTGCGCGGATACCCGCCAGTGGCCCCTGAAAGTCCTGATCATGATCTGCGACCAGTTGGTCGGCATAAGGCGCATAGCGCTCGGTGTTGCGGTTGCAGGAGATGATCAGGTCGTCGCTCAAGGGTCTGGTCAGGTCATGCAGCCAGGCGATCAGTGGGCGGCCGCGCCAGTCCAGCAAGCCCTTGTCACGGCCACCCATGCGCTGGCCTCGGCCGCCGGAAAGCAGCAGCACCGAGCAGGGGGGTAGTGGGTTGGATACGGGCATGCGGGCGGTCTCCGAAGACAGGCTGTGTGATATAACAGCGCCCATTCTCTCCCAATTGGATGCCTGCCATGAACCATAAGGCCGATGCGGTTTTCGTGCCGCTGAACATTGCCGTGCTGACCGTCAGCGACACGCGCACGCTGGAGACCGACACCTCGGGTCAACTGCTGGTCGACCGCCTGACCGCCGCTGGCCACCAGTTGGCCGCTCGCGTTCTGCTCAAGGATGATCTGTACAAGATCCGCGCCCAGGTAGCGACCTGGATCGCCGAGGATCAGGTACAGGTCGTGGTGATCACCGGCGGTACCGGTTTCACCGGGCGTGACAGCACGCCGGAAGCGGTCACCTGCCTGCTGGACAAGCAGGTTGATGGTTTCGGTGAGCTGTTCCGGCAGATCTCCGTGGCCGATATCGGCACGTCCACCATCCAGTCGCGTGCGCTGGCCGGTCTGGCCAACAGCACCCTGGTGTGCTGCCTGCCGGGTTCGACCAACGCCTGCCGCACTGCCTGGGACGGCATCCTCGGTGAGCAACTGGATGCGCGCCATCGTCCCTGCAACTTCGTGCCGCATCTGAAGCAGGTGGGCGCCTGCGAGACGCACGGATGAGTGGTTGCGATCATCCCGGACTGTTGCCTATGGAGGCGGCGCTGGAGCGCCTGCTGGCTTTGGCAGAGGCGGCGCCCATCGAGCAGAACGAGCTGGTTGCTCTGGCCGAGGCCGATGGACGGGTGCTGGCCGAGCCACTGATTGCGGCGCTGGATTTGCCGCCATGGGCCAACAGCGCCATGGACGGTTATGCGCTGCGCCTGGCTGATTGGAGCGGCCAGCCTCTGCCGGTCAGTCAGCGTATTCAGGCCGGGACTGCGCCTGTGTCGCTGGAGCCGGGTACCTGTGCGCGCATCTTCACCGGTGCGCCGCTGCCGGCAGGTGCCGATACCGTCGAAATGCAGGAGAACGTCGAGCTGGATGAGGCGGGGCGGGTGCATTTCCGTGAGCCACTGAAAATTGGCCAGAACGTTCGAGCTCAAGGTCAGGAAACCCGCGTCGGCGAAGGTGTGTTGCCAGCCGGTACGCGCCTGGGGCCTATCGAGCTAGGGTTGGCGGCGTCTTTGGGGGCGGCGCAGCTTTCGGTGCGCCGGCGTCTGCGCGTTGCGGTGCTGTCTACTGGCGACGAACTGGTAGAGCCGGGTCAGGCGCTTGGCCCGGGGCAGATCTACAACAGCAATCGGCGTCTGCTGATTGCCTGGTTGCAGCGGCTGGGCTGCAGCGTTGTGGATGCGGGCATCTTGCCCGATGATCTGCAGCGTACCCGCGAAGCGCTGGGGGCCTTGGGCGAGGTCGATCTGATTCTCTCCACGGGTGGCGTTTCGGTGGGGGAGGCGGATTTTCTCGGCATAGCCCTGCGCGAGGCGGGCGAACTGGCGCTGTGGAAATTGGCGATCAAGCCAGGTAAACCGCTGACCTTCGGCCACTATCAGGGCGTTCCGGTAATAGGTTTGCCGGGCAACCCGGCCTCGACACTGGTCACCTTCGGACTGCTGGCGCGTCCTTACATGTTGCGTCGTCTTGGGGTGCAGCGGGTCGAACCACTGGGCTTCGCGGTGCCGGCAGGTTTTACCTGGGCTAAGCCGGGTATGCGCCGTGAGTACCTGCGCGCGCGTCTGGAGCATGGGCGCGTGGTGCCCTATGCCAATCAGAGTTCCGGCGTTTTGCGCAGCGCCGCCTGGGCCGAAGGGCTGGCCGAGGTCATGGAAGGCAGTACGCTGGCCGAGGGAGATATGCTGCGTTTCATTCCGCTCAGCGAGATTCTCGGCTAGGTTTCCGAGTCGCCCGACCATGCAGATGGTTGGGCGCTTTAGATGAAATGGCGAGACCACTGAGTCACAATTCTGTCGATAGAATTTGCAAATTAGCGTTATAGAAGGCATAGTCGCGGACTTGTTAAATTCACTCGACACGGTCGTGCCCATGCTAAAACGCTTCGCACCCCTCGTGCCTATTGCACTCACAGTCTTTCTCGCTGCCTGTGCCGGCCATGCGCCGCAGACGCAACCGCAGCAACCGATCAGCGATGCAGCAGTCGAACCTGTGACTCGCCTGATGATCGAGCAGGATGAACCTGCCGATGATGAGATCAACGCGCTGATCGACGATCAACCCTATGAAATGCCGCAACTGGCCGACAGCCTGCTCGATCTCGGGCGTTCGCTGATCGGTACCCGTTATCGCTACGGCGGTAGCTCGGTACAGTCAGGTTTTGATTGCAGCGGTTTTATCGGCTACCTGTTCCGCGAGGAAGTCGGCCTGGAACTGCCGCGTTCCACGCGTGAGCTGATCAACCTCGATGCGCCGAAGGTGGCGCGCGCCGATCTGGAACCGGGTGATCTGATCCTGTTCAATGATCGTGGTCGTGGTCGCGTCAGTCATGCCGGCATCTACCTGGGTGATGATCAGTTCATCCACTCCAGCAGCAGCCGCAGCGGTGGTGTGCGCATCGATAGCCTGGATGACAGTTACTGGAATCGCAGCTACCTGCAAGCCAAGCGCGTACTGGCGCTGGCGCCAGTGGACGATCAAGTCGCAGCCAGGCGTCATCCCTGATGTTTCACGGCGTAACCCCAGGGTTGCGCCGTTCGTCGTGTCTCGGGCAGAGTAGGGCGCATTCAGGCTCAGGATCGCCTCGCTTATGCCCGTCACGACCCGTGTCGCTGTAATTTCTCTTGTTCTGCTACTGAGTGCCTGTAGCAGTCGCGCCCCTTCTCCTCAGCCTGCCTACACGCCGCCAATTGCTTCTTCGTCCTATCAGGGCGGTGCCGAAGATGTGCTGTTTCGCGCGCTTGGCCTGGTTGGAACACCCTATCGCTACGGTGGTAATACACCGGATGGCGGTTTCGACTGCAGTGGCCTGATCGGCTATGTCTATCGTGATGCCGCTGGCATCAGCCTGCCGCGTTCTACTCGTGAGCTGAGTGCGATGCGTACGCCAGATGTTCGTCGTGACGCCCTGCAAAGTGGTGATCTGGTGTTCTTCGCCACCAATGGCGGGCGCGCTGTCAGTCATGCCGGTATCTATGTGGGGGATGGGCGTTTCGTGCATGCGCCGTCCAGTGGTGGCACGGTTCGTCTGGACAGCCTCGATAACGTCTACTGGCAGCGTGTCTATCTCGACGCCAAGCGTGTTATCACTCCAGAGCTTGCTCGCAACCCCTGAGCTTTCGTTTATGGCCGACCCCATTCGCCTGCCGCCTCAACCTGAGGCCTGCGAGTTTTGTGCACGGCCTGTGGCCTTGACCCGCCATCACCTGATTCCCAAGTCACTACACGACAAGGCTTACGTACAGAGGCGGTATCCTCGTCAGGAACGAATTACCGCCACGCTGTGGCTCTGCCGTGCTTGTCATAACCAGATCCACCGGCTGTTCAGTGAAAAGGAGCTGGCGCTGACCTTCAACAGTCGCGAGGCCTTGTTGGGAGATGAGCGCCTGCGTACCTTCGTCGAGTGGCTGGCGAACAAACCGCCAGGTTTCACACCCAGGCATTGAGTGGCGTTGGCGTTGACGCGCAGGGCTGCCAGCCTCTACCCTGCGCGCCTTGCTTCAGGTGCCCCGAGTCGCTGTGAGTGGCGGCCAAGGGGTGAAACAGGGAAGCCGGTTCCAATGCCGGCGCTGCCCCCGCAACGGTAGGTGAGTCAAACGCTGCTTAAGCAGACCGTGTGAAAACGTAGCGAGCGAAGGTCAGGCAAGGCAAAAACAGGCGAAAAATGGTCGGAGTCGCGCTCGACTTTACGAGCTGTAAATGAGCATTTTGATCGGACTCGCGCACGAGACTGTTTTTAACGCCGCATGGCCGAGCGCAGTAGTTTTCACGCAGTCTGCAAAGCCACTGTGCTATGCACGGGAAGGCGCGGCGTCGAACCCATGGTTCGCTCACAAGCCCGGAGACCGGCCTGTCGCAGTTTCACGGCATCGCGGAGGGCGCTGTCCGGCTAACGCTCCGGTTTGACCGGGGTGTTCGTGTTTTTTCGTCTTCCGCTCGCCTGACCAGCCATTGGCGCCTGGATGAGTGCGTGCGGATCATCGCGATTCTTCCTCATTGCCGTTCGTACTGTTCGATGAACAGGCGGCGCGGGTGCCTGACGTACAGGAGCACAGCATGAGCGAATCGACCGACCGCGATGCCCGCCACAAGGCGCGCATGCAACGCAAGAAAGCCCTGATCGACGAAAAGATCGCCCAGGCCCAGGATGAATACGGCCTGCTGCTGGTGCACAGCGGCAATGGCAAGGGCAAGAGCAGCAGCGCCTTCGGCATGGTCGCGCGCGCCCTGGGTCATGGCATCAAGGTCGGCGTGGTGCAGTTCATCAAGGGTGCGGCCAGCACCGGTGAAGAAACCTTCTTCCGCCGTTTTCCCGAGGAAGTCAGCTATCACGTGATGGGCGAAGGCTTCACCTGGGAAACCCAGGATCGCCAGCGTGATATCGCCAAGGCTCAGCAAGCCTGGGCGGTGGCCCAGCGCCTGCTCAGTGATGAGTCGGTCGGCCTGGTGCTGCTGGACGAGCTGAACATAGCCCTCAAGCATGGCTACCTCGAACTGGACGCGGTGCTGGCCGATATCGAAGCCCGGCCGCTGTTGCAGCATGTGGTGGTGACCGGGCGCGGCGCCTTGCCTGGGATGATCGAGGCGGCTGACACCGTCACCGACATGAGCATGGTCAAGCACGCATTCAAGTCCGGGGTAAAAGCACAGAAGGGCATCGAATTCTGATGACCACACGTCACTGTCCGGCACTATTGATCGCCGCACCAGCTTCCGGTCAGGGTAAGACCACCGTCACCGCCGCGCTGGCGCGCCTGCATACGCGTCAGGGGCGGCGGGTTCGGGTGTTCAAATGCGGCCCGGACTTTCTCGATCCGATGATCCACGCCCGCGCCAGTGGCGCGCCGGTGTATCAGCTCGATCTGGCCATGGTCGGTGAGGCGGAAAGTCGCCGACTGCTGTGGCAGGCCGCCGGCGAGGCGGACCTGATCCTGATCGAAGGGGTGATGGGCCTGTTCGACGGCAAACCCTCGGCGGCCGATCTGGCACGCCACTTTGGCGTGCCGGTGCTGGGGGTGATCGACGGTGCGGCGATGGCGCAGACCTTCGGCGCCCTGGCCCACGGGCTTGCCACCTTCCAGCCTAACTTGCCCTTTGCCGGGGTGCTCGGTAACCGCGTTGCCAGCACGCGCCACGGCGATATCCTGCGTGATGCGCTGCCAGCGAGCATTCGCTGGTTTGGCGCCTTGCCGCGTAGCGCCGCGGTGGAGTTGCCCAGCCGCCATCTGGGGCTGGTGCAGGCCGGCGAGTTGGCCGATCTGGATGCACGCCTGGACGCCGCGGCCGATGCGCTGGCGGCCAGTGCCAACGTCGACCTGCCGCCTGCGGTGAGCTTCGCCGCGCCGCAGTTCGATGAGCTGGCGCCGCTGTTGGCTGGGGTACGCATCGGCGTGGCGCGCGACGCGGCGTTCGCCTTTCTCTATCAGGCCAATCTCGATCTGTTGCAGGCGCTCGGCGCTGAGCTGCATTACTTCTCACCGCTCGCTGATCGTGAGCTGCCGCAGGTGGACAGCCTTTATCTGCCGGGCGGTTATCCGGAGCTGTACCTGGCCGAGCTGGAGGGCAACCAGCCCATGGCCGCGGCGATTCGTGCTCATCACCAGGCCGGCAAACCCTTGCTCGCCGAATGTGGCGGCATGCTCTATCTGCTTGATGAACTGCGCGACAAGCAAGGTGCCAGCGGGCGCATGCTCGGCCTGCTGGCGGGCAGCGCCGCCTTGCAGCCACGGCTGACCGCCCTGGCCTTGCAGCAGGTGACGCTGCCCGAAGGCGAGCTACGTGGCCACAGTTACCATCACTCGCGGCTGGAAAGTCCCTTGCAGCCTCTGGCGCTCGGTCGCTGCCCGAACGGCAAGCCGGTGGCTGAGGCGGTTTATCGCCTGAGGCGACTCACGGCCAGCTATATCCACTTCTACCTGCCGTCCAACCCGGAGGCGGCCGCCGCGCTGTTACGTCCATGAGCGAGCATGCCTTCAGCCATGAGGAGCGCGCGGCGGTGTATCGCGCCATCGCCGAGCGCCGCGATATGCGTCATTTCAGCGGCGGCGAGGTGCCAGCCGAGGTCCTGGCGCGGCTGCTCGAAGCCGCCCACCACGCGCCGAGCGTTGGCCTTATGCAGCCTTGGCGCTTTGTGCGCGTCAGTGACCCGCAACTGCGTGAGTCCATTCATGAGCTGGTGGAGGCCGAGCGGGTGCGCACTGCCGAGGCCCTCGGCGAGCGCAGTGACGAGTTCATGCGGCTGAAGGTCGAAGGTATTCGCGACTGCGCCGAGCTACTGGCGGTGGCGCTGATGGAGGGCCGCGACGCGCATGTCTTTGGACGACGCACCCTGCCGGAAATGGATATGGCCTCGGTGGCCTGCGCCATTCAGAATCTGTGGCTGGCTGCGCGTGCCGAAGGGCTCGGGCTCGGTTGGGTATCGTTGTTCGACCCCGAAGCGGTGGCCGCATTGTTGGGCATGCCGGCCGGTAGCAAGCCGGTAGCGCTGCTGTGCCTGGGGCCGGTTCAGGCCTTTTACGAAAAGCCGATGCTGGTGGAGGAGGGTTGGGCCACGCCCCGACCGCTATCGGAGTTGTTGTTCGAGAATCGATGGGGATCATCTGGTGAGTGAACGATGAGCCTGGCGCTGATCACCTGCGTCGGCGTGGCGCTGGACGCCGTGCTGGGCGAGCCCAGGCGCGCGCATCCGCTGGTCGCCTTCGGTCGCCTGGCAGGGCGCCTGGAGCAGCGCTTCAACCCGGCCGGTGGCGGCTGGCGCAGCCATGGCGTAACGGCCTGGTGCCTGGCGGTGCTGCCGCTGACCCTGCTTACCTGGCTGTTGGTGCACCTGACCTCGCTTGGCTGGGCGGTGGAGATCTTCGCTCTGTACTTCGCCCTTGGCCTGCGCAGCCTGTACGAGCATGCGCAGCCGGTGGCCCGCGCGCTGCGTCTGGGTGATCTGCGGCTTGCGCGTGAGCGCGTCGGCTGGATGGTCAGCCGTAATACCGCCGAGCTGGACGCAACCGGGGTGGCCCGTGCTGGCACCGAATCGGTGCTGGAGAACGGCTCCGACGCCGTGTTCGCCGCCTTGTTCTGGTTCATCGTCGCTGGCGCGCCGGGCGTCGTCTTGTACCGTCTGAGCAACACGCTCGATGCCATGTGGGGCTATCGCAACGAACGCTTCGAGCGTTTTGGCTGGGCCGCGGCGAAGATCGATGATGTGCTCAATTACATCCCGGCGCGCCTGGTGGCGCTGACCTATGCGCTGCTTGGGCGTACTGCCCTGGCCCTGCGCTGCTGGCGCCGGCAGGCGCCCTTGTGGGACAGTCCCAATGCTGGCCCTGTTATGGCCGCTGGTGCCGGAAGCCTGGCCATTAGTCTGGGCGGTGCAGCGGAGTATCACGGCGAGGTGCATGAACGCCCACAACTGGGCGAAGGCCCACCGCCGCGGGCGCGGGATATCGAACGGGCGATGAACAGGGTTATCGCTGGGGTTGGCTTGTGGCTGTTATGCCTGATCGTCTGGGAGGTGCTGGGTGCTTGAACATGGAGGTCGTCTGCGCGCAGCGTCGCAGCGCTATGGCATCCCGCTGGAGGACTGGCTGGATCTGTCCACCGGGGTTGCACCCTACGGTTGGGATCTGCCGGCCGTCCCTGGTTCGGCCTGGGCGCGCCTGCCTGAAACGGACGATGGCCTGGAGCAGGCCGCGCGCGATTATTACGGCGCCGTCAGCCTGCTACCGGTAGCAGGCTCGCAGGCGGCGATCCAGGCCCTGCCACGTCTGCGCGCGCACAGCAGCGTGGGTATCCTCGCACCGACCTATGCCGAGCACGCTGCCGCCTGGCGACGTGAGGGGCATCGGGTGATCAAGCTGAGCGAGGGTTCGGTGCATCGCGCGCTGCCGCACCTGGATGTGTTGCTGGTGGTCAACCCGAACAATCCGACCGGCCGCCTGATCGAGCCGGCGCGCCTGCTCGACTGGCACAATGAACTGGCCGAGCGCGGCGGCTGGCTGGTGGTCGACGAAGCCTTCATCGATTGCACGCCGGAGCACAGCCTGGCCGCCTACAGCGACATGCCGGGGCTGATCGTGCTGCGCTCGTTCGGCAAGTTCTTCGGCCTGGCCGGTCTGCGTCTGGGCTTTGTCCTGGCCGCACAGGCCTTGCTGGATGAGCTGGAGGCGCTGCTCGGGCCCTGGGCCGTCAGCGGCCCGGCGCGCAGCGTGGCGCTCAGCTTGTTGGTCGATGGTGAGGGGCAGCGCCGCCAGCGTGAGCGCCTGCTGGCTGACGGCGAGCGCCTCAAGGCGCTGCTGCGTGACTGTGGCTTGCCGTCGACCGGTGGCTCATCGCTGTTCCAGTTCTGCTGCACCCGTCGCGCCGTGCCCTGCGCCGAGCTGCTGGCGCGGCGCGGCATTCTGGTGCGGCTGTTCGCCGAGCTGGACAGCCTGCGCTTCGGCCTGCCGGCCGACGAATGTGGCTGGTTGCGTCTGGAGCAGGGGCTGCTTGAGTGCGCGCCGATGCTGGCGAACCTCGAGGAAACGCCCTGATGCCGACCTTGATGGTGCAGGGCACCACCTCCGACGCCGGCAAGAGCACGCTGGTGACGGCACTGTGCCGCTGGGCGCGGCGCCAGGGCATTTCCGTGGCACCGTTCAAACCACAGAACATGGCACTCAATTCCGCCGTGACCGCCGACGGCGGCGAGATCGGCCGCGCGCAGGCGGTGCAGGCACAGGCCGCCGGCCTGGAGCCGCACACCGACATGAACCCGGTGCTGCTCAAGCCCAACAGCGACATGGGTGCCCAGGTGATCATCCACGGTCGCGCCATCGGCAACATGCAGGCGCTGACCTATCACGGCTACAAGCCGGTGGCCATGGCAGCGGTACTGGAATCCCATGCACGGTTGCTGGAGCGCCATGAACTGGTGCTGGTCGAAGGCGCCGGCTCGCCCGCCGAGATCAACCTGCGCGCCGGCGACATCGCCAACATGGGCTTCGCCGAAGCGGTGGATTGCCCGGTGATTCTGATTGCCGATATCGACAAGGGCGGCGTGTTCGCCCATCTGGTCGGCACCCTGGAACTACTCAGCCCGAGCGAGCAGGCGCGTGTCCAGGGCTTCGTGATCAATCGCTTTCGGGGTGACATTGCGTTGCTCAAACCGGGGTTGGACTGGCTCGAGCAGCGTACCGGCAAGCCGGTGCTCGGCGTGCTGCCGTATCTGATGGATTTCCACCTGGAAGCCGAAGACGCCGTCGATACCCGCCAGCAGGCCAAGGACGAACAGGCCTTGCGCGTGGTGGTGCCAGTATTACCGCGCATCAGCAACCACACCGATTTCGATCCGTTGCGCCTGCACCCACAGGTGCAGCTGACCTTCGTCGGGCCGGGGCAAGCCATTCCCCCGGCGGATCTGATCATCCTGCCCGGCTCCAAGAGTGTGCGCGCCGATCTCGCACGGCTGCGCGAGCAGGGCTGGGACGCCGCCATTGCCCGCCACCTGCGATACGGCGGCAAGCTGCTGGGTATTTGTGGCGGCCTGCAGATGCTCGGCCGGCAGATTCACGACCCGCATGGCCTGGAAGGCGCTGCCGGCAGCAGCGAGGGCCTCGGCCTGCTGGATTTCGAGACGCTGCTTGAGCCGGAAAAACAGCTGCGTAACGTCCGCGGTCGGCTGTGCCTGGAGCAGGCTGATGTCAGCGGCTACGAGATTCATGCCGGCGTCAGTCGTGGGGGCGGCCTCAATGGCGCCGTGCAACTCGATGACGGCCGCAGTGACGGTGGCCTCAGCGCCGATGGGCAGGTGCTTGCTACCTATCTGCATGGTCTGTTCGAGCAACCCTCGGCGTTCGCTGCGTTGTTGCGCTGGGCCGGGCTGCGTGAGGTGCAGGCGGTGGATTACCAGGCGCTGCGCGAGCGCGATATCGACCGTCTGGCCGATCAGGTGGAATTGCACCTGGATACCGAAAAACTCAAGGCGCTTTGCGGCCTGTAGGAGCGAGCTCTGCTCGCGAGGCTTTTATGTCCCGTACGGTTCGCGAGCAGAGCTCGCTTCCGCAGGGCTGAATGAATGTGGATGGAAGCATGCTTGAATTGATCCTCGGCGGTGCTCGTTCCGGCAAGAGCCGGCTGGCCGAGAAGCTGGCCGACGAGTCCGGGTTGGAGGTCGCCTACATTGCCACCAGCCAGCCGCTCGATGGCGAGATGAATGCGCGCGTCGCTCAGCATCGCGCGCGTCGCCCGGCGCACTGGGCGTTGGTCGAGGAGCCGCTGGCGCTGGCCCGTGTGCTGCGCGAACAGGCTGCGCCCGGCCGTTGCCTGTTGGTGGACTGCCTGACCCTGTGGCTGACCAATCTACTGATGCTGGAGGATTCGGCGCGGCTTGAGGCTGAGCGCGAGCTGTTGCTCGGTTGTGTGGATGGGTTGCCAGGACGCATCCTGTTGGTCAGCAACGAAACCGGGCTGGGCGTGGTGCCGCTGGGCGAGCTGACTCGCCGTTATGTCGATGAGGCCGGCTGGCTGCACCAGGCGCTGGCCGAGCGCAGCCAGCGTGTGCTGTTCACCGTGGCCGGGCTGCCCATGGTGCTCAAGGGGGATGCGTTATGAGTCTGCAATGGTGGCAAGGGCCGTGTCAGCCGCTCGATCATGTTGCAAGGGCCAAGGCCGAAACGCGGCAACAGCAGTTGACCAAACCCACGGGTTCGCTCGGCCGCTTGGAAGCACTGGCTATTCACTTGGCAGCGCTGCAGGGGCGCGAGCGGCCGAGCCTGGACAAGCTGTGGATCGCCATCTTTGCCGGTGACCATGGCGTGGTGGCCGAGGGCATTTCCGCCTATCCGCAAGCGGTGACGGGGCAGATGCTGGCCAACTTCGTCACTGGCGGTGCGGCGATCAGTGTGCTCGCGCGTCAGTTGGATGCGGCGCTCGAGGTGATCGACCTGGGTACTGCCGCACCCTTGCCGCCGCTGCCAGGCGTGCGTCATCTGCAGGTCGGTGCCGGTACGCAGAACTTCGCCCGTGATCCGGCCATGACCCTGGCCCAGGCGATGATTTGCCTGGAAGCTGGCCGCGACAGCATCCAACGCGCGCGTGCCGTTGGTTGTGATCTGTTCGTCGGTGGCGAGATGGGCATCGGCAATACCACTGCGGCGGCAGCGCTGGCCTGCTGGCTGTTGGATTGCCCGGCGAGCGAACTGGCAGGGCCCGGTACTGGATTGGATGGCGCGGGTGTGGCGCACAAGGCGCGGGTGATCGATGCCGCGTTGGCCCTGCACCGGGCGCAGATCGACGGGCCATTGCAGGCGCTGATCCACCTGGGCGGATTTGAGATCGCTGCACTCACCGGCGCCTACCTGGCCGCCGCGCAGCAAGGCATGGCGGTATTGGTCGATGGCTTTATCTGCAGCGTTGCGGCCTTGCTCGCCGTGCGCCTGAACCCTGGCTGCCGCGACTGGCTGCTGTTTGCCCATCACGGTGCCGAGCCCGGTCATGTGCGTGTGCTGCAGGCGCTGGAAGCGGAGCCGCTACTGGAGCTGGGCTTGCGTCTGGGTGAAGGCAGTGGTGCTGCATTGGCCGTGCCGTTGCTGCGCCTGGCCTGCGCCCTGCACGGACAGATGGCGACCTTCGCCGAAGCGGCCGTCGCCGAAAGGCCGAGCTGATGCTGCATCTGGAATTGCTGCGTCACGGTGAAACCGAGCTGGGCGGTGGGCTGCGTGGCAGCCTGGATGATGCGCTGACCGAGCAGGGCTGGGCGCAACTGCGCGCAGCGGTGCAGGGCGCCGGCCCCTGGGATCGCCTGATCAGCTCGCCACTGCAGCGCTGCGCGCGTTTTGCCGAGGAAGTCGCGCTGGCCAATGCCTTGCCGCTGCACTTCGAGGCGGATCTGCAAGAGCTGCATTTCGGTGATTGGGAAGGGCGCACTGCTGCCCAGCTGATGGACAGCGATGCTGAGGCGCTGGGTCGCTTCTGGGCCGATCCCTATGCGTTCACGCCGCCTAATGGCGAGCCGTTGCTGCAGTTCGAGGCGCGTGTGCTGGCTGCCTTGCGGCGCTTGCAGCAGCGCCACACGGGAGAGCGGCTGCTGCTGATCACTCACGGCGGTGTGATGCGCCTGCTATTGGCGCGTGCGCGCGGCCTGCCACGTCAGGATCTGCTGCAGGTCAACGTCGGCTATGCCCAGCGTTTTCGTCTGCGCCTGGATGCCGATGGGCAACTGGCGGAGTTGCCATGATCGCGTTGCTGATCGCCTTGCAGTTCCTCACTCGTCTGCCGGTCAGCCTGCCGGGCATGCCGACCCCCGAGCAGGTGGGGCGCTCGCTGCTTTGGTACCCGTTAGTGGGGCTGCTGCTCGGTCTGCTGCTGTGGGGCGCCCATCTGCTGTTGGGGCAGACACCGGCGTTATTGCAGGCGGCGATCATTCTGGCGCTGTGGGTGGGGTTGAGCGGCGGTCTGCATCTGGACGGCCTGGCCGATACGGCTGATGCCTGGGTCGGCGGTTTCGGTGATCGCGAGCGCACTCTGACGATCATGAAGGACCCGCGCAGCGGCCCTATCGCCGTGGTGGTGCTGGTGCTGCTGTTACTGCTCAAGTTCGCCACATTGTTCACGCTCCTGCAGGCCGGGCACGGCATCTACCTGTTGCTGCTGCCCTGGCTGGGGCGCAGCCTGTTGCCGTTGCTGCTGGCAACCACGCCCTACGTGCGGGCCGGTGGGCTGGGTCAGGCCCTGGTCGATCATCTGCCGCGCGGGCAACTGCCCTGGGTGCTGGGCGTGCATCTACTGGGCATGCTGCTGTTCGGCTGGGCGGGGCTGCTGGCGTTGACCACGGCATTGCTGCTGTTCGTCTGGCTGCGTCGCGCGTTGCTGCTACGCCTGGGCGGCACCACCGGAGATACCGCCGGTGCACTGGTCGAGCTGGCCGAGTGCGCCGTGCTCCTGACGCTGGCCCTGAGTCTCTGACCTCAACTGTTATGGCGAGGCGGTGGGCAACTGTATGAGTGCCCATCGCTGATGCGGGTATATACCTGTATCCATGTTGCCGACCTCCTGTCTCTGTACCCAACTGCGCCGCGCCAGCCGTGGTGTCACCCGCCGTTACGACGATGCCCTCGCGGCCGTCGGGCTCGGTGCCGCGCAGTTTTCCCTGTTGCGTCATGTGCAGCGGCTCGGTCAACCGAGCATTTCCCTGCTCGCCGACGCCATGGGGCTCGATCGCAGCACGCTCGGGCGCAATCTGCGGGTGCTGGAGGAACAGGGGCTGGTGCAACTGGGAGAAGGGCGCGATTTGCGCGCTCGCGAGGTACGGCTCACAGAAGCCGGCCTGCAACGCATCGAACAGGCGCTGCCACTATGGGAACAGGTGCAGCGTGAGCTCAATGCCCGGTTAGGCGCAGATCGCCGTGCCGAGCTGATGAGGCTGCTCGAAGAACTGGCCTGAAGGCCGCATCACTGCCTACACGGTCGCAGGCGACCGTCCGCTGGAGATATCGATGACAACTGCATGGCGTTCAACCACCTGGCTGCTGCTCGGCGCGTCGCTGATCCTGGCGCTGTCGCTCGGCACGCGCCATGGTTTCGGCCTGTTCCTGCCGCCGATGAGTGCGGAATTCGGCTGGGGCCGTGAGGTGTTCGCCTTCGCCATCGCCCTGCAGAACCTGATCTGGGGTCTGGCACAGCCGATCACCGGTGCGCTGGCCGACCGTTTTGGCGCGCGCAAGGCCATCGTCATCGGCGGCGTGCTCTACGTGCTGGGCCTGGTGTGCATGGGCATGGCCGACTCGCCGCTGTCGTTGTCGCTGAGCGCAGGTCTGTTGATCGGCATCGGTCTGTCCGGCACGTCGTTCTCGGTGATTCTCGGCGTGGTCGGTCGCGCCGTGCCGGTGGAAAAACGCAGCATGGCCATGGGCATTGCTGCGGCGGCCGGCTCCTTCGGTCAATTCGCCATGCTGCCGGGCACGCTCGGCCTGATCAGCTGGCTCGGCTGGTCGGCAGCACTGCTGGCCTTGGGGCTGCTGGTGGCGTTGATGATTCCGCTGGCGGCAATGATCAAGGAGACGCCGCCCCCTGTGACCAATGGTCCGCAGCAGACGCTGGTCGAAGCGCTGCGTGAGGCCACCAGTCACTCCGGTTTCTGGCTGCTGGCGCTGGGCTTTTTCGTCTGCGGCTTTCAGGTGGTATTCGTCGCCGTGCACCTGCCGGCCTATCTGGTCGATCACCATCTGCCGGCGTTGACCGGTACCACGGTGCTGGCGCTGGTCGGCCTGTTCAATATCTTCGGCACCTACATCGCCGGCTGGCTCGGTGGACGCATGTCCAAGCCGCGCCTGCTCAGTGCGCTGTATCTGCTGCGTGGGGTGGTGATCACGCTGTTTTTGGTGGCACCGCTGACGCAGTGGAGTGCCTACCTGTTCGGTATCGCCATGGGCCTGCTGTGGCTGTCGACTGTGCCGCTTACCAACGGTACCGTGGCGACCCTGTTCGGCGTGCGCAACCTGTCGATGCTCGGCGGTATCGTCTTCCTGTTCCACCAGATCGGTTCCTTCCTCGGTGGCTGGCTGGGCGGCTACCTCTACGACACCACTGGCAGCTACGACCTGGTCTGGCAGATCTCCATTGGCCTGAGTGTGATGGCTGCCGCGCTGAACTGGCCGGTGCGTGAGGTGCCGGTGGCGCGGCTGCAAGGTGCGCCGGCGTGAGCCGCAGGGTACTGCTGTTCGCCGGCCTGACGCTGGGCTTTGGTCTACTGTTGGCGCTGGCCTGGTGGGGCTGGCGCCAGGGTGGGTTGGCTTTGCTGCAGTTGGGCGTCGGTATCTGCTAGTTGCTTGCGTCTGGGCCTGCGAGTAGCGTGGTGGAATCGCGTCATCGCCTGAGGTCACCGCCATGTCTCTTCGCCCTCTTGCCTGTTCCCTGTTGCTGTCCAGCCTGGCGTTGCCGGCGCTGGCCGCAGAGTGTCCGGCCATGCTCCAGGGCGAACTGCCCAAGCTGCGCGCCAAAGGTGAAAACATCGAGCTCTGTCAGTTCTCGGGCAAGCCGCTGGTGGTGGTCAATACCGCCAGCTTTTGCGGCTTCACCCCGCAATTCAAAGGGCTTGAAGCGCTTTACCAGCGGTACAAGGATCAGGGCCTGGAAGTACTGGGCGTGCCGTCCGACGACTTCCGCCAGGAATCCGCCGATAGCAAGGAAACGGCCACCGTCTGCTACGTCAACTACGGCGTGACCTTCGCCATGACCGAGCCGCAGCCGGTTTCCGGTGCCAATGCCATCCCGTTGTTCAAGGGTCTGGCCGAGCAGAGCCGGCAGCCGCGCTGGAACTTCTTCAAGTACGTGGTCGACCGTCAGGGCAAGGTGGTGGCGAGTTTCTCCAGTCTGACCAAGCCTGACGATCCCGAGCTGATTGCCGCCGTAGAAAAGGCGATCGCCTCGCAACCCTGAGAGTCTCTGAACAGGCTCTGAGCCGTCCCGCTTCAAGGCCCTTCACCCATCTGGGCGATGGGCCGTGTCCGTCTGCCTGCCTAGACTGGCCAGGAGCCGGAGGCAGTTCACCCGGCGTGCCCTACAAGAACAATAAGGAGGCACCCATGCGTCGCGTCTATACCGCTGCCCTGGCAACACTCGCTCTGCTTGGCGCCGTCGAGGCCCAGGCCAACTACACCAAGACCAAGTATCCGATCGTGCTGGTACACGGGGTGACCGGGTTCAATACCATCGGCGGGCTGGTCAATTACTTCCTACCATTCCCTGGAACCTCGAGCGCGATGGCGCCCGGGTGCACGTCGCCAGTGTCGCTGCCTTCAATGACACCGTGCAGCGCCTGCTCGATGAGCAGCGTCGCGAGCGCGACTGGCAGCAGCATTACCAGGCCTATCGCAATGAGTTGGCCAGCCTGCAAGGTCGGGGGCTGAGCGAGGCGGATGGCGAGCAACTGCAGCGCCAGTTGCGCGAGCGGCTGTTCAGCAGTGAAGACCGACACCGTGTGGAAACCTATGACGCCATTGCCGCGAAGCAGCCGGAGCCGCTCGACCCCTGACGGATGCTCCCCATGAGCGAGCGCCTGCTGCTGGCCCAGCAGCGCCGAGGCTATCGCTCGCTGCGTTTCGTCGCCGAGCTGGAGGCGGGTTTTGCCGAGCATCGGGTGCAGCGCATTCGTCGGCGTCTGCCCCTGATCGCCCCCACGGCAGCCTTGTTCCAGCTGATCTATGCGCTGCTGGATTTTCTGCTGATGCCGCTGACGGTCAGTCTCACGGTGCTACCGCTGCGCCTGCTCGCACTGGCGGTGTTGGCGCTGTCCTTTTTCTACTGTCGCCGGATCGAGGCACCGCCTGCCAGGGTGCCATTGGTCTATGCCGCGGCCTACTGGGTTAACGGTGTCAGCGTCGCGCTGATCGTGCACCTGTGCTGGCAGCAGGGCGTGGCGATGCCCTACGACGGCCTGTTCCTCGTCCTGTTGTTCGGCTACGCCCTGCTTGGGCTGTCGTTCCGCGAGATCAGTCTGTGCAGCTGGAGCTTCTGCCTGTTGTTCATCGGTGTGGGTGTGCTGTTCGGCGAAACCGGCGGTGAGCTGGCCTACCAGGGCCTGTTTCTGTTCTGTGCCAACCTGATCGGCAGCGTCGGTGCTTATATGCAGGAGCACGGTCAGCGCGGTGCCTGGCTGAACCTGCGCCTGCTCGACCTGGCGCGCCAGCGCGCCGAAGCCGATGACGCGCGCAAGTTGCGTCTGCTGGCGGCTGCCAGTCACGACCTACGCCAGCCGCTCAACGCCATGGGGTTATACGCCGAACACCTGCCGGAACAGGGCGGTGATCAGCAAACCCGGCGCATCAGCGCGAGTCTGGCCGCTTCGGTAGAGCAGCTGGGGCGTCTGCTGCAATCGTTGCTCGACTACACCCGCCTGACCTTGCCCGGTGGCGTGCAGGCCAGGCCACATGTGTTCGCCCTGCGCCCATTGCTTGAGCGGCTGATTGCCGAAGTGGCTCCAGAGGCGCAGCAACAAGGGCTGCAACTTGAGCTGCACTGTGACGACTACGGGGTGTACAGCGATCCGCTGTTGCTGGAGCGACTGCTGCGCAATCTGCTCAACAATGTCCTGCTGCACGCACAGGCGCAGCACCTGAAGCTGAGTGTGCGGCGTGACGGCGACGCAATCGTGTTGGAGGTGGCGGACGATGGCCGCGGTCTCAGCGAAGCGGAACAGGCGTTGGTGTTCGAGGAGTTCCGTCAGTTGGACAATCCTGGGCGTAATGCCGAGCGCGGACTCGGTCTCGGTCTGGCCATCGTGCGGCAGCTGGCTGAGGTGCTGGAGCATCCCCTGCGGCTGCATTCCCGACCTGACGACGGTGCGCGTTTCGTCCTGCGCCTGCCGTTGGCCGAGGTACCGGCGCCGGCACCACGCGTTGATGCTGCGCTGGCGTTGCGCGGGCGCATCCTGTTGCTCGAAGACGACGCCACTGGGCGCGAAGCCCTGGCCGGCTTGCTGCGTCGCTGGGGTTGCGAGGTGCAGGCCTGCGCCGATCTGGCCGGTGCGCTGCGGGCTCTGCGCCAGGAGGCGCCGCAGTTGCTGATCAGCGACTATCGGTTAGCCGAGCGGGGCGACGGGCTGCAGGCCATCGAGCGACTGCGCGAGGCGGCAGGGCAGATGTTGCCGGCGTTGTTGATCACTGCTGATCTGAGCCCGGAACTGCATGAACGCTGCCTGCCGGCGCACGTCATTCCCTTGGGCAAGCCCCTGTTGCCGGCGCGTTTGCGCCAGGTGCTGGCCACTCAGTTGCAGGCACGCCAGGCACTCACCTGATCACAGCCAGCCGCGCTGACGGGCAGCGCTGACGCAGGCGGTGCGGGTATGCACGGCGAAGGTTTCGAACAGCGCCTTGAGGTGCGTTTTCACCGTGTCTTCGGCCAGACCCAGCTCGCGGCTGATGGCCTTGTTCGGCAAGCCTTCTGCCAATAACTGGAGAATTTCCAACTGCCTGGGTGTCAGCGGTGATGAGCTGCTTGGCGCCGGCAGGGTTTCGCCCAGCAAGACGCGGGTCACTGCCTGGCGCAGTGCGTTGCCATCGGAGCTCTTGGGGATGAAGCCGAGCGCACCGGCGGCCAGCGCCGCCTGCGCCTCTAGCGCGGAGTCACTGGCGCTGAGAATCGCCACCGGTGTGCTCTCGCCGCGCGCCAGCCAGCGCTGCAACAGTTCGATGCCGGGTTCGTCAGGCAGGCGCAGGTCGAGCAGGACCAGGTCGTAGTCATGCTGGCGCAGGCACTGCTCCGCTTCTGCAGCGCTGTGCGCGGTGTGGATCTGCAGGTTCTGGCTCAGTGGCGACAAGGCCAGGGAGAGGCCGTCGAGAAAGATGCGGTGGTCGTCGACCAGCAGCAGGCGAAGATTGTCGGGCAGGGTGGTGCAGAGGGCAGTCATGATGTTCTCACGCGGCTTTTATTGTTGTTCTGCCGCGTGAGTGTAACAGGCTGTTGAAAACGTAGGCGAGGCAGTCAGTGCAATACCGATGGCGGCCCCGCAAAAACAGCCGAAAAAGCGCAGTTTACGCGTTGTAAATGAGCATTTTGACTGGGCTCGCACGCGAGGCTGTTTTTAACGCAGCAATGGCAACGCACGACTGCATGGATGCAGGAGGTAGAGCGACGCAGGAAGCCAAAGCCGAAGTAGTTTTCAATGGGCTGTTAGCCAATGCTGCGCTGCGATTAGAAACGATAGCTGAGTGAAGCCCCCAGGCCATGAGCGCTGTTCTTGTAGCGCGCACTGTAGGTGCCACGGGTAGCGCTGACGTGGTTCACGTCCACTGACTCTTCCTGCAGGTAGGAGTAGGCCACGTCGATGGTCATGTCCGGGTTGGGGCTCCAGCCGGCGCCGACGCTGAAGATGGTGCGGTCACCGGAGGGCACGCGCGGCGAGCGGTCGACGTTGTTGGTCGGCGACTGGTCGATGGCGATACCGGTGCGTAGCGTCCACTGCGGGCTGACCTTGTACGACAGACCGACTGCATGGGCCCAGGCGTCGTGCCAGTTCTGCTCTTCGACGATGGTGGAGAGGTTGGCCGGCAGCGTTGCGGAATTGTTCTCCACGCGGATTTCCTTGAAGCGGCTCCAGCGCGTCCAGGTGCTGCCGACATACAGCGTCAGCGCATCGGTCAGCTTGTGGGTGATGGACATGTCCACCGACTCGGGCGTAGTCAGCCCCAGATTGGCGTCGTACTTGCCGGCGATAGCAGCCAGTGCACCGTTACCGGAAACACGGGTATCGCCCTCCAGTTCGTACTTCACGCGCGAATGGTAGGTCACGCCTGCGCGGGTGTTCGGGGTGAACTCGTAGAGCACACCGGCGTTGAAGCCGACGGCGGTGTCGTCGCCTTTGACCCTCACTTTGCCATCGCTGTTGCCCGGGTTGAGCAGCGAGGAGCTCAGTTCCCCTTCGATGTGGTTGAAGGTCGGGCCGAAACCGACCGACAGCTTGTCGTTGAAGCGATAGCTCAAGGTCGGCTGCACGGTGATCACCCGTAAATAGCTCTTGTCGGCGTAGTAGCGGCCCTGGAACGTGCGCTCGTAGTCGGTCATCAGGCCGAAGGGCACGTAGACACCGAGACCGAAGGCGACCTTGTCGTCCAGCGGTTTGACGTAATAACCCATGGGTACGCCGGTGGTCGGCACCATATTGCCGTCGTTGCTGCCTGCCAGTGTCGCAGGGCCGGCGTTGGCGCTGGCGTGGCTGATATCGCTCTTGGCATGAATCGCCGCCGCCCCTACATACACTTCGTCGCGCTTGAGGCGGGACATGCCGGCCGGGTTGCCAAACACGGTGCTGGCGTCATCGGCGAACGATGAGCGGCCGGCGAAGGAGGTACCCATGCCGGAAATGCTTTGTTCGTTGAGGGCGAAGCCGCTGGCGAAACCATGGCCCGAGGTGGCGGTGATGGCAACTGCCAGGCCGGTCTTGAGAAGGCGTTTGCTCACGGGGGAGGCTCCTGTGGTGAGGCGAGCGGCGCACGCTACCGTTTTTCCCGCTCCCTGCCAAGGCAAACAAATTCAATGATATTGAGTGGATTGTCAGACAATTTCTGCAAATAGGTATGAAAAATACGAAGTTTATTTCCTGATTGAATGGTCAGGCTACCCGGCTCACTGGGGTGATGCAGCGCTGCCAGGTCTCGAGGAAATCCTGTTGACTTGCCTGCGGCTGAAAAACCTTGCACCAAATTCGGCCCATGGCCAGTACGTCATCGGCGGCCGGCAGCGTCAGCTTTTCCTGCTCGATCAGCAGCCAGGCAATGGCCGTTGCATAGCGCAGGTTGACCGTCAGTTCGAGGTGCGGCGCCTCGAGAAACGCGTGTTGGCTGGCAAGGCCGCGAACACGGCTGGCAAGCTCCGGATCGAAGGCCAGGTATTGATCCCAGAGCATCTGGTGGGTCGGTTCGCTGATGCGATACAAGCCATGACCTTGCGGCGTATCCAGCGCGCTGCCCAGCGCCGACTGGCAAGCGGCAGTTCCGAGTAGCAGGGCTTCGGCGCTGTTGCTGTGGCGCTGCAGGTAGACAAGGGTCGGGCGGATCACGTGCTGGCTGAGATCGCAGGCGGCTATTCCCATTGCATCCTCGCGGAAGGTGCCGGTGGGGGCCGTGCTTCTGATCGTTGTTCGATAAAGACTCCACCGGGAGCGGAGTTAGCCGCTCATTCTCAAGCCTAGTGCGATATTTAAGCGGTAACGGTCTGTTTTTAAATTGATTACTGACTTGAGCTATTAGGCATATTTCGATTCGTGCTTAAACCGCTGTTCATTGGCCGGTAGCAACCGGACGTGCCGGAACGGTGATCCATTCGCTCCAGGACCCCGCATAGAGTGGTGCCAAGGGGTAGCCGGCGAGGTTCATGGCGAACAGGTTGTGGCAGGCGGTGACGCCGGAGCCGCAATAAGCCACCAGATTTTCCAGGGGACGTTCTCCGCGCAGTTTGTCGAAGCGCTCGCGCAAGGCGGTCGGCGCAAGGAAGCGGCCATCGTTACCCAGGTTGTCGGTGAACACGGCGCATTGCGCGCCGGGAATGTGCCCGGCGACCGGGTCGAGCGGCTCGACCTCGCCTCGAAAGCGCGGTAGTGCCCGCGCATCGAGCAGGGTCAGGTCCGGGTTGCCCAAACGCTGGGCCAGTTGATCGGCCGTCAGCAGCAGGCTGTTATCGGGCTGCGCGGAAAAATCACCGGGGGCATTGCTCGGTGCCGCTGTGGTCAACTCCTGGCCGGCTTCACGCCAGGCTTTCAGGCCGCCATCGAGCAGGTACAGGCCATCACGTTTGCCCAGCCACAACAGCAACCACCAGGCGCGCGCGGCGAAGGCGCCGGGGCCATCGTCATACAGCACCACCTGGCTGTCCGCCTTCAGGCCGCAGCTGCGCAGGCGTTCTACCAGTGCGCTCGGGTCGGGAAGCGGGTGACGGCCGGTGACGCCCTTGACCACTGGCGCGGACAAGTCCTGTTCGAGGTCGAGGAAGTGGGCGCCTGGAATATGCCCATCAAGGTAGCTGCGGCGGCCGTAGGCCGGGTCTTCGAGGGCAAAGTGGCAGTCCAGGATCAGCAGGTTTTCCTGCCCTAGACGTTGTTGAAGTTGTTCCGTGCTGATCAGTTGAGCGAGTGGCATGGTGCCTCCTGTGTCGTAGCAACGTTTGCCCGATCATACCGCCTAGCCTGCTGTTCGATCCTCCATTGAGATCGCACCGTGGCCCCGTCGTGCGCAGCAGGTCAGATGGGGGCAAAATACGTGCAGCGCTGGTGTTGTTTTGGTGCGCCATAAGGCCATTAGAGTCGCGTTATAGAGCCGTATCCAGTCTTGCTGTGCGAGTAAATGCACTAAGAAGTTTCATCAAGGCGACATTTTGATCTGTTTTGGTGCTTTGCCGCCTGATAGAGTGCCGGCCACTTTGTTTTTGTGGTGTCGAGGTGCCGCATGTCGTTGTCCGTTGATTCTTTCCTGGCGCGCCTGAAACAGCGCGATCCTGACCAGCCCGAGTTCCACCAGGCGGTGGAGGAGGTGGTGCGCAGCCTATGGCCCTTCCTCGAAGCCAGTCCGCGCTATCGCGAGGCCGGCATTCTCGAGCGTATGGTCGAGCCGGAACGGGCCATCCTGTTTCGCGTGCCGTGGGTCGACGACCGTGGCCAGGTGCAGGTTAACCGCGGCTACCGTATCCAGATGAGCAGCGTCATCGGTCCGTACAAGGGCGGTCTGCGTTTCCACCCCTCGGTCAACCTGGGCGTGCTCAAGTTCCTCGCCTTCGAGCAGGTGTTCAAAAACTCGCTGACCTCGCTGCCCATGGGCGGCGGCAAGGGCGGCTCGGACTTCGACCCCAAGGGCAAGAGCGAGGGCGAAGTGATGCGCTTCTGCCAGTCGTTCATGACCGAGCTGTATCGCCATATCGGCGCGGACCTGGACGTGCCGGCCGGTGATATCGGTGTCGGTGGGCGCGAGATCGGTTATCTGTTCGGCCAGTACAAGCGTCTGTCCAATCAGTTCACCTCGGTGCTGACCGGCAAGGGCCTGAGCTACGGTGGCAGCCTGATCCGCCCGGAAGCCACTGGCTATGGCTGCGTGTACTTCGCCCAGGAGATGCTCAAGCGTATCGACCAGGGCTTCGAAGACAAGCGCGTGGCCATCTCCGGTTCCGGCAACGTCGCCCAGTACGCGGCGCAGAAGGTGATGGAGCTGGGTGGCCGGGTGATTTCGCTGTCCGACTCCGAGGGCACTCTCTATGCCGAGAGCGGCCTGAGCGATGAGCAGTGGTTGTACCTGATGGACCTGAAGAACGTGCGTCGTGGCCGCCTGCGTGAGATGGCCGAGCACTATGGCCTGCAGTTCCTGGCGGGCCAGCGTCCCTGGGATCTGCCGTGCGATATCGCGCTGCCCTGCGCGACGCAGAACGAACTGGACGCTGAGGATGCTCGCGCGCTGCTGAAGAACGGCTGCATCTGCGTGGCCGAAGGCGCCAATATGCCTTCGACCCTGGAAGCGGTGGACCTGTTCCTCGAGGCCGGCATCTGCTACGCCCCAGGTAAGGCGTCGAATGCCGGTGGCGTGGCCACCAGCGGCCTGGAAATGAGCCAGAACGCCATGCGCCTGCACTGGAGCGCCGGCGAGGTGGACGAGCGTCTGCACGGCATCATGCAGAACATCCACCATGCCTGCGTCCATCACGGGGAAGAGAACGGTCGCATCAACTACGTCAAGGGCGCCAATATCGCCGGCTTCGTCAAAGTGGCCGATGCGATGCTGGCGCAAGGCGTGGTCTGAGCTCATCACAGTAGACTCGAGGCCCCGCGTGAGAACGCGGGGCCTCGTCGTTTCTGGTGGGGCTGTGCTGCCCGGCCGATTCAGGCATGCTGCCTGCCCTCACGCTCGCTACACAGGTCTTGGTTCTGCATGAAACGTTTTGTCTTGCTCGACACCGCTCCGATCCCGGGTGCGAATGGTGCGCTGAACCTGTTTGAGCATGGGGAAGACTTCGTCATCAAGATCGCCGGTGGTGATGGCGGGCAACTGATGAATACGCGCATGCACGGCTCGGAAGATGCCCTGGCCGCAATTCCCTGCAAGCAGATCGCCAGTCGCCCACGGGTACGGGTGTTGATCGGCGGGTTGGGCATGGGCTTTACCCTGGCCTCGGCGCTACAGCACCTTGGGCCTGACGCCGAGGTGGCAGTGGCCGAGCTGGTGCCCGGGGTGGTCGAGTGGAACCGTGGCCCACTGGGGGCGAAGTCCGGTTATCCGTTGCATGACCCGCGTGCAGTGATCATTCAGGAGGACGTCGCCAAGGTGCTGCAGGCTGCCGAGCAGTGCTACGACGCGATCATGCTGGACGTCGACAACGGCCCCGAAGGGTTGACTCAGAAGGGCAATGACTGGCTGTACAGCATGGACGGCCTGCGTCAGTGTGCCAAGGCGCTGAGGCCCAAGGGCATGCTGGCAGTGTGGTCGTCCAGCGCCGACCGGGCATTTTCGGAGAAGGTGCGCAAGGCGGGCTTCAAGGGCGAGGCGGTGCAGGTGTATGCCCATGGCAACAGGGGCACGCGACATACCATCTGGATTGCCCAGAAGGTCTGAGCCTGCAGCCTTTCGATTTGGTGGGCTGAAGCCCACCCTACCGTAGGATGGGCCGGGCGGCGATCCGCTTCAGCCCACCAACATGACGCGCCACCGCACCACCGCGAATGACTGCTCCGCCTTTTCGCTGTCATTCGCCGGTGGAGTCTTGTCTCAATGAATCTGCAGTTTGCCGATGCGATCGTTGTCCAGGCTGCCGAAGTACAGGTAGTCGCCCACCGGCTTCACCGAGGTGACCATGCGCAGGTGCGTACCGCTGGTGTCATGCAGGCTGCGCACGATCTCGCCGTTCTCGTTGAGGGCGATGGCGAAGCCGTACGGGACCGCCTTCGGCCACAGCGCGCGCGGCAGTTTGGCCAGTTGTGCCTTGAGCCAGGGGTGGCGATGGAGGAAGTCGGCGTCGGCCTTGCGTGGGGTCGGCAGTGCTACCCAGAAGGTGCCATTGCGGTCGCCCTGCAGGTTGTCCGGCAGGCCCGGCAGGTTGTCGATGAAGATGTCATGCTGGCCGGCCTTGTCGCCCTTGAGCCAGTAGCGGGTAATGCGATAGCGATAGGTCTCGTTGACCAGCACGAAGTCCTCGTTCGCCGACAGGGCGACGCCGTTGGCGAAGTACAGGCCATCGAGCAGCACGCGGGTTTCGCCGCTGGTCGGGTCGTAGCTGAGCAGGCGCCCATGCGGACGCGCTTCGAGCAGGTCGAGCAGGTAGTCCGGCTGCTGGAAGCGTGAGGAGGCGTCGCTGAAGTAGATGGTGCCATCGCTGGCAATATCCAGATCATCGGTGAAGGCGAAACGCAAGCCTTCAGCTTCTGTGCTCAGCACCTTGATCGCACCTTGCGGGTCGATGCTCAGCAGCCCCTTGTAGGCGTCGGCGACGATCAGGTGACCACTGGCGTCGAAGTTCATGCCCAGTGGGCGGCCACCGGTATCGGCGAAGGTTTCCAGGCTGTCATCGTCCAGCACACGCACGATGCGGCCATCGTGCAAGCCGGTGTAGACCCGGCCCTGGCTGTCGACAGCGGTGTCTTCCGGGCCATGCACCTGACCGCGGGCCAACAGCTCGGCCTTCATCAGGGTGTCGTTGGGCTCCAGCACGCCGGTCATCGCCGGAGCAGGCGCGGCATCCCAGGGCAACGGGTCGATCGGGCTCGGGGTCAGGGCCAGGTAGCCGGCTGCTGCGGCCAGCAGTACGACGAGCAGGGCAAGCAGTTTCTTCAGCATTATCGTGCGTCCGTTTCGGAGGTGGTGCGCGGCACAGATTACACAGTTCCGTTGATCGGCGGCAGGCCGCGCCCCGTGCATTGCCCCGGACATATATACTGCGCGGCATTCTTAGCGTGAGAGTCGCGTAGCGACGCCTTCCTTAGGGCCTTTCTCCCTCCGGGAGAAGGTGGCGCGAAGCGCCGGATGAGGGGGCGGGTATGCCGCGTAGGCATTTGATAATGCGGGGTGCCTGTGCGGCATGCCCGTTAACGGGAGAGCCGCGTGGCTAACGACATTCACTGGATTCTCGACGACGCCAGCCTAGCCGAGCATTGCGCTGCCTGGCAGGCGCTGCCCTTCGTCGCGTTGGACACCGAGTTCATGCGCGTCGACACCTTCTATCCCATCGCCGGGTTGCTGCAGGTCAGCGCTGGCGACGGCGCCTACCTGATCGACCCGCTGCGCATCAGCGACTGGCGGCCGTTCGCCGCGCTGCTCGAAGCGCCAACAGTGGTCAAGGTGCTGCATTCATGCAGTGAGGACCTGGAGGTCTTTCTACGCCTGACCGGCAGCCTGCCGGCGCCGCTGTTCGACACGCAACTGGCGGCTGGTTACCTCAATCTCGGTTTCTCCATGGGCTACTCGCGCCTGGTGCAGGCGCTGCTCGATATCGAACTGCCCAAGGGCGAAACCCGCTCCGATTGGCTGCAGCGGCCACTGTCCGAACTGCAGGTGCGTTACGCTGCCGAGGACGTGCTGCATCTCGTTGAGGTGTATCGCGCCCTGATGGCCCGCCTGGCGCCGCAGAAGGTCGAGTGGATTCTGGAGGACGGTGCCGAGCTGGTTGCCAATCTTGGTCGTGAAGTCGCTCCGGAAGATGCCTGGCGCGATGCCAAGCTGGCCTGGAAACTCTCGCGCCAGCAGCAGGCCGTGCTGCGCGCGCTCTGCGCCTGGCGCGAGCGCGAGGCGCGCGCGCGCAACCAGCCACGCAATCGCATCCTGCGCGAGCATTCGTTGTGGCCACTGGCCCGTACCCAGCCAGATAACCTGGTGGCGCTGGCGCGCATCGAGGACATGCACCCGAAAACCGTGCGTCAGGACGGAGAGACGCTGCTGCAGCTGATCCATGATGCCGCGGCGCTGCCGCCCGAACAGTGGCCCGAAGCCTTGCCCGAGCCGTTGCCCATCGAAGCCTCGGCTTTGCTGAAGAAGCTGCGCGCCGTCGGCCAGCGCGAGGGCGAGCGCCTGGATATCGTGCCCGAGCTGATGCTGCGCAAGAAAACCCTGGAAGCCCTGCTGAAAAGCGGCTATCCCAATGGTCCTTATCAATTGCCCGACTCCCTGCGCGGCTGGCGTCGGGAGTTGATGGGGCAAGCGCTGCTCGATTGCCTCGCAGGCGATTGAAAAATTATCTACGTTGTCTGGCCGTTGTTAAAAGCAGTCTGGGTCGCCAGCCCGGTCGAGATGCTCATTTAGCCGCTTGTAAACTGCGCTCTCTCGACTGCTTTTGCCCAGGCCAGCCTGCCTCGCCAACATTTTTCAAAAGCCTGCTGGCCGCTGAAGGAGAATCCGCGTGAAACGCATCTGTTCCATCTACAAGAGTCCGCGCAAGAACGAGATGTATCTCTACGTGCTCAAGGCCGATGCCCTGAAGCGTGTGCCCGAAGGGCTGCTCGCTGTGTTCGGCCCGCCCGCGCATGCCTTCGATCTGGTGCTCAGCCCGGAGCGCCAGTTGGCTCGCGAGGACATCAGCCTGGTGCTGGAGAATCTCGAGAAACAGGGCTATCACCTGCAGATGCCGCCGCCCGAGGAGGAATACATTCAGCATCTGCCCGACGAACTGCTGCGCCGCAACGATCCGGTGTAACAGGCCCTTGAAAAACGTAGGCGAGGCAGGCAAGACAAGGCAAAAAAAGCCGAAAAAGCGCAGTTTACATGCTGTAAATGAGCATTTTGAGGCTTTTTTTAACGCAGTATTGCCAACGCAGGTAGTTTTTCAACGGCCTGGTAAGTCATGCGCCTGCTGATCGCCGAAGAGGATCATGCGTTCTACGCCGAGCGTATTCGTAGCGCCTGCCCTGAACTGCAACTGGTCGCCGGCGCACAGCTCGAACAACTGCGTGTGGTCGCCCGCGACTGCGACCTCTGGCTGGGACAGCCCGACCTGCTCGCGCCCTTGCTGCGCGAAGGTGTGCGCCCGCAGTGGCTGCAGTCGACCTGGGCCGGCATCACGCCGCTGCTGGCGCAAGGATTACCGCGCGATTACCGTCTGACCCGCGCTGTCGGCATCTTCGGTCAGGTGATGGCCGAATACGTGCTCGGTCATCTGCTGGCCCATGAACGGCGTCTGTTCGCCCGCCTGGCGGCGCAGGTCGAGCAGCGTTGGGATCACCGTCTGCCACGCAGCCTGCGCGGACGCCGCGTGTTGGTGGTCGGTTGCGGTGATATCGGTCAGGCCGTCGCCGAGTTTCTCCAGCCTTTCGGGGTGGAATTGCGCGGCGTCGCCAGTCAGGCGCGTGAGCAGGCGCCGTTTCTCGACGTGGCGGCGATGGATCAACTGCCTCATCTGGTCACCTGGGCCGATTACGTGGTCAACCTGCTGCCGGACACGCCGGCCACGCGCGATCTGTACGATGCCCGGCTGCTCGCCCATTTCCGCCCAGAAGCGGTGCTGATCAATGCCGGTCGCGGTGTCGCCGTGGTCGATGCCGATCTGGTCGCCGCGCTTGAGCGCCACCAGTTGGCCGGCGCGGTGATCGACGTCTGTCGCGAAGAGCCGCTGCCGCCCGGTCATGCGTTCTGGAATGCCCCGCGCCTACTGCTCACCGGCCACAGCTCGGCGCCTACCGATCCGGCGCTGATGAGTGAGCTTTTCATCGACAACCTGGTGCGCTGGCAAACGGGAGAGCCGTTACGGGGTGAAGTGGATTTCGCCCGCGGTTATTGAGGCACTTGGCGGGTTACACCCGCCCTACGGGTGCAGATCTGTAGGGCGGGTGCAACCCGCCAGCGGCGATGACCGGCTCGTACAATCAATCCCTGATGGCGCCACTCGGCATGCGCCGCTTGGCCAGGGCTGGGGCTCAAGCTAGACTGCCGCGCTTTTTTCGCCTGAGTCCATACTGCTGCCATGGCCGCCGACCTCGAACCCTTTTGGAAACGCAAGACCCTCGCCCAGCTCGATCAGGGGGAGTGGGAGTCGCTGTGCGACGGCTGTGGCCTGTGCTGCCTGCAGAAGCTCGAGGACGAGGACGATGGCGCCGTCTACTACACGCGCATCGCCTGCAAATTGCTGGACTTGCAGACGTGCCGCTGCAGCGATTATCCCAACCGGGTCAAACATGTGCCTGACTGCATTCAGCTCACTCCGGCGCAGGCCGATCAGTTCCGCTGGCTGCCGCCGACCTGTGCTTATCGCCTGGTCAGCGAAGGCAAGGATCTGCCACATTGGCACTACTTGGTCAGCGGCGACCCGGACGCCGTGCACGCCGAGCGCATTTCCCGATCAGGGCGCATGCTCAGTGAGAACAGCGTGGCCGAAGACGACTGGGAAGATCATCTGATTTTCCGCGCGGGTTGATTGCCGCGCGGCTTCGTGGGAAATCTGTCCCCGTTAATGGAATTTGCCCTGTGGCGCAGCTGTCATAAGCTGCCACGTCCCGCATCAGGAGTTTTGTTCGATGTCCCTTCGCTTGCCGTTGTACGCGTCTCTGCTGCTTCTGAGTCTGCCGGCCTTCGCTGCCACGCAGAAGGTCGATCTGGATTACCGGGTGCGCTTTCTGCCCGAGAGCAATCAGGCTGAAGTCAGCATCACGCTGGAGAAGGGAGAGTACGTGCGCAGCCTCGACTTCAATCTTGGCGAAGACGGGCGTTTCAGCGATTTCAAGGCCGATGGCCAGTGGTCGCAGGAGGTTGCCGGACGCGGCAAGTGGCAGCCAGGCGAGGGCAAGAGCGTACTGAGCTACCGCGTGTTGATCGACAGCGAACGCAAGCCGGGGCGCTACGACGCCAGGATGACTGACGACTGGGCATTGTTCAGGGGCGACGACCTGATTCCGGCGGCCAAGCTCGACCAGCAGAACAAGATCGAGCTGGTGGCGCGCCTGCAGTTCGAGCTGCCCAAGGGCTGGACGAGCGTGGAAACCGGCTGGCCGCGCATCGGCAAGAACCGCTTTCGCATCGACAACCCGCAGCGCAAGTTCGATCGTCCGACCGGCTGGATGCTGGCCGGCAAGCTGGGTACCCGGCGCACCCGCCTGGGTGATACCGAAATCGCCATCTCCGCGCCGGTCGGCGAGGGCATGCGGCGCATGGATATCATGACCTTCCTCACCTTCGTCTGGCCGCAGATGCAGCAGGTGTTTCCGCGCGACCCGGACAAGCTGCTGATCGTCGGCGCTGGCGATCCGATGTGGCGTGGCGGCCTGTCGGCGGCCAACTCCTACTTCATGCACGCTGACCGGCCCCTGGTCAGCGAGAACGGCACCAGCTCTCTGGTGCACGAACTGGTGCACGTATTCAGCCGCATCTATGGCCGCGAGCGCAGTGACTGGATCTCCGAAGGCCTGGCCGAGTACTACGCCATCGAATTGATGCGCCGCGCCGGGGGCATCAGCGAAGACCGTTATCAGAAGATCCGCGAGCAGCTGATTCGCTGGAGCAAGCCGGTCAACAGCCTGCGTACCGACAATGCCAGCGGCGCTGTCACCGCGCGTGCGGTGCTGCTGTTGCAGGAGCTGGACCGGGAAATCCGTCAGAAGACCAAGGACAAGGGCAACCTGTCGCTGGATGACGTGACCCGTGGGCTGATGCGTCTGGACAAGGTCAGCACCAAGGACTTCATCGACATCACTGAGAACGTCATCGGTGGGCCGTCGAAGACGCTGGATACGCGCCTATTGCGCTGAGCCCTGGCGCAATCCCCTAGGGTCTGTTGTCGTTTCGTCGCGGCCGTGCGCGAAACGGCAACAGACCCTAGGAGCGGCCTCAGCCGCGAATCGCCAATGAATTCGATCCTACGCCAGGCTACAGAACACCGCGGTCTCATGCAGGAACTGCGCGCCACAGTGAATAGCTGCCGTCTCGCAATATCCAGGCAAATGCCCTAAAGAGGGTGAGTGTAAAGAGCACCGCAAAGGCAAAAGCTTCGCCCCGGGGCGGGGCTCCTACGGGGGGCGTGGCGTCTGGGGTGGTGGTTGGGCCGGCTGTTCAGTCCTGCTTGCCTTCCGGGCGGTTCAGCAGGGCAGCCAAGCCAGCCAGCCCCTTGTGCGTGACCTTGCTGCCGGAACCGGCGCTGGCCGCTTCTTCCTTCTGGTAGTGCAAATCGACCTGACGCTGGTGCTCGTTGTCGTGGCAGTACAGGCACAGCAATTCCCAGTTGGAGCCGTCCTCCGGGTTGTTGTCGTGGTTGTGGTCGCGGTGGTGCACGGTCAGCTCGCTCAGGCGCTTGCCGCTGAATTCGCGGCCGCAACGGCCGCAGATGTGCGGATACATGCGCAGCGCCTTTTCCCTGTAGCTGGTTTCGCGGCGTTGCTGGGCTTCGGCGAGGATCTTGTCGAGCTTGCTGGTGGGTGTCATGAGGCAATTCACTGGAACGTTCGTGGGCAGGTGTTGCCAGAATAGAACGAAAGCCAGTCGAGCAGGAGAGCTATCATGCGTATCCTCATTCTCGCCGCTATGATCCTGGCGTCCAGCCTTGCCACTCTAGCCTGGGCGCAGCAACCCGTGCGCATGCCGTCGGCGCCGGAGGCCGGCTCACCGGGTACGGCAACCCCGCAGCCCTATGGCCAGCCTTCGACAGTAGTACCGATCAAGCGCCAGGGAGCGGCGCCCCTCTTACCGCCGCCGCAGGGACAAACGCCTCCAGGGACTGCGCTGAAATCCACTGGCGATCAATCGATTCCGCAGCTTGATGAGCAACTGCGCCGCAATAGCCAGGGGCTGGACGGGCAGCGCAAGGCGGAGTGATCGGCGTAGGAGCGGCTTCAGCCGCGATGCTTGGGGAATCGCGGCTGAAGTCGCTGCTACGGCTGTGCTATCCCGAGCACACGGAACAGGAAGGCATACTCCAGCGCCACATCCTTGATGCCCTGATAACGCCCACTCATGCCGCCATGGCCGGCGCCGAAGTCGGTTTTGAGCAGTAGCAGATTGGTGTCGGTCTTGTCGCGGCGCAGCTTGGCCACCCACTTGGCCGCTTCCCAGTACTGCACGCGGCTGTCGTTGTAACCGGCGACGGCGAGGATGGGCGGGTAGGCCTGGGCGCGTACGTTCTCGTAGGGCGCGTAGGCCTTGATGCGTGCATATACCTCGGGCTGATTCGGGTCGCCCCATTCGTCGTACTCGGTCACGGTCAGTGGCAGGTCCGGGTTGAGCATGGTGTTGAGCACATCGACAAAAGGCACTTCGGCAATGGCAGCAGCGAACAGCTCGGGGCGCTGGTTGAGCACGGCGCCGATCAGCAGGCCACCGGCGCTGCCACCGCTGATCGCCAGTTGTGCGGTGGTGGTCAGACCCTCGGCGATCAGGTGTTCGGCGCTGGCGATGAAATCGTCGAAGCTGTTCTGTTTGTGTTCGAGCTTGCCGGCCCGGTACCAGGCTTCACCCATCTCGCCGCCACCGCGGATATGCGCGATGGCGAAGATGAAACCGCGCTCCAGCAGGCTTAGGCGGGCGTGGGAGAACCAGGGGTCGAGGCTCGCGCCGTAGGCGCCGTAACCATAGAGATAGAGCGGTGCAGGCTTCCCTGCGGCGAATACCTCGCGGCGCGCCACCAGGCTGATCGGTATCTGCGTGCCGTCGGCCGCAGTGGCCCAAAGGCGTCGGCTTTCATAGGCGTCGGCATCGAACGGACCTTCCACGGGCGTTTGCTTCAGTACCTGCTGCGCGCCGCTGGTCAGCTCCAGTTGGCGTATCTGCGCGGGGCGATTGAGCGCTTCATAGCGCAGGCGGATCACCGGGCTGTGAAACTCCAGGCTGTCTTGCACGTAGAGGCTATAGGCGGCATCCGGCAACTGCACGCGATAGGCTTCAGCGCCCTGTGGCTGCACTTCGAGGATCGGCAGACCGCCTTCGCGCAGCGCCAGGACGATGGCACGCTGGTTCAGCGTGGCGCCTTCGAGCATTACCTGCGGGTCGTGGGCGCGAATCTGTTGCCAGTGCGGGCGCTGCGGCTGCGCCTCACTGGCGCGGTAGAGCGCGAAGTTGATGCCGCTCTGATTGCTGCGGATCAGCCAGCACCACTGGCCGTCCAGCATGCCGTGATCGACATCGTATTCGTGGCCTTCCTCGCGCGGTGCCAGGCAGCTGAAATCGCCCTGCGGCTGCTGCGCGTCGAGCACCCAGACCTCGCTGGTGGTCTTGCTGCCCAGTTGCAGGATCAACTGGCGCTCGGAGCTGGAGCGGTAGCAGTGCAGGAAGAAGCGGCCATCTGCTTCCTCGAATACGGCTTGCGCAGCGGCGTCGCCGAGGCGGTGACGGTAGAGCTTGTAGGGGCGGTGGGTGTCGTCCAGTTCGGTGAAGAACAGCGTCTGGCTGTCGTTCGCCCAGATCATGCTGCCGTCGCAGTCGTCGAAGGGCAGTTCGATGATCTGGCCGCTGTCCAGTTCCTTGACGAACAGGCGGTAGATTTCGTCGCCGTTGCTGTCGAGGCTGTAGGCCAGGCGTTGCTGGTCAGGACTGATGCTGAAGGCGCCTACGGAAAGAAAGCCGCCGCCGGCCAGTTCGTTGGCGTCGAGTAGCAAGGCTTCACTGGCCGCGTCGATATCCAGCGAACCATCGGCAGGACGGCGGCAGCGATAGTGCCGCGGATATTCGTCTCCGGCGGTGGTGCGCTGGTAGTAGAGGTAGTCGCCCCAGGGCGTGGGCAGCGACAGGTCGTTTTCGCGAATGCGCCCCTTGATCTCCTCGAACAGTTGCTCGCGCAGCGCCTGCTGCGGTTCCAGCACCGTCTCCAGGTAAGCGTTCTCGGCCTGCAGGTATGCCAGCACCTCCTCGCTGTCGCGGTTTTCCAGCCAGTGATAAGGGTCGTTGCCGGCTTCCTGGCGGGCGATGGGGGCAGAGGACATGGCGTGGCTCCAGAGAACGAGAGGGCGACGGCAGGGGCGCCGCACTGGGCAAAAGCCGCTATCATAAGCGCCCCTTTGCCAGACCTGCCACGCCGGCGCCTGCTTATGATGAATGAAAACGACTACCTCCTGGCCTGGGCGGCCTACGGGATTGCCGCTCTGGGTTGCCTGTTGGTGTGGATGCGCCTGACCAGCTGGATGTGGCGCTACCTGCGCGAGCCGCTGCGGGTGCTGATGGCCGTGCTGCTGTTCAGCCCGACCATCGTCGACCCGGCGCGCGAACTGTTCGCGCCCGCCCTCGCGGTGACCGCCATGGATATATTGCTCAAGGTTGGCAACAACGCCTGGCGCGCGGTCGCTGATCTGGCGCTCTATAGCCTGATCGCGCTTGCCATGTATCTATTGTTCGTCGCTGTTCGCTGGCCCATCGAGCGTTGGTGGAAGGGGCGTCAGGGCGAGCATGTAACCGAGCCCGACGAGGACCCGCGCACCCTGCGCGAGCGCATGGAAGAGGGCGACGACCTGCCAACTCGTGACTACGGGCGCGATCGCTCGGGGCGTATGGAACCGCGTATTTGATCTGACCCCTTGCGCCTGCCGGCCCAGGCGTTCAGCATGATGGCCTTGTGCAAGGGAGGCCTGATGGATTGCGTGTTTTGTGCCATTGCCGAGCAACGTCTACCCGCTCATCGTCTGTATGAAGACGAAGATTTCATCGTGCTGCTGGATATCTTTCCGATGCGTCCGGCCCATGTGCTGATCGTCAGTCGTGTGCATGCGCCATTTCTACGAGATCTGCCGCCACCGGTGCGTGAACGTCTGTTGACGCTGGCCGAGCGTATCGCCGCCGCGCTGCGCGAGGCCGGCTTCGGTAAGAACGGCATCAATCTGCTGATCAATGACGGTCCGGATTCCAATCAGCACGTGCCCCATCTCCATTTACACCTGATTCCGCGTCGGCCGGGTGACCTGCCGGCGCTGCTCTGGCGATTGCTGGTGCGCTTTCTGCCAATGGGCCGCAAGCGAATCGAAGCGCGTCTGCAAGATGAAGCCGAGCGCCTGCGCCTGATCCTCGGCAAGGAGAATTGATTCGATGTGCGAATTGCTCGGCATGAGCGCCAATGTACCCACCGATATCGTCTTCAGCTTTACCGGGCTGATGCAGCGTGGCGGCCGCACCGGGCCGCACCGTGATGGTTGGGGTATCGGCTTCTACGAAGGGCGCGGCTTGCGTCTGTTCCAGGACCCGCGGGCGAGCAGCGAATCCGAGGTGGCGCAGTTGGTGCAGCGCTACCCGATCAAGAGCGAAGTGGTGATCGGCCATATCCGCCAGGCCAACGTCGGCAAGGTCTGCCTGGTCAACACTCATCCCTTCAGTCGTGAGTTGTGGGGGCGTAACTGGTGTTTCGCCCATAACGGCCAGCTGGCGGGCCTGGAAGGCTCCACTACCTTCTACCGACCGGTCGGCGAGACCGACAGCGAGGCGGCGTTCTGCGACCTGCTCAATCGCGTGCGTCGCGCCTTTCCCGAGCCGGTATCGGTGGAAATGCTCCTGCCGGTGCTGGTGGCGTCCTGTGCCAGTTACCGCAAGCTCGGCGTGTTCAACTGCCTGCTCAGCGATGGCGACTGGCTGTTCAGCTTCTGCTCGACCAAGCTCGCGCATATCACCCGCCGCGCGCCATTTGGCCCTGCGCAGCTCAAGGACGCTGACCTGAAGGTGGATTTCCAGTCAGAGACCACGCCCAACGACGTGGTGACCGTCATCGCCACTGAACCTTTGACCGACAACGAACAGTGGTCGCTGTACCAGCCGGGCGAATGGCGCCTGTGGCGCCGCGGCGAATGCATCACTCACGGCAAGGCCTGATCTCATGCTTAGAAGCTACCTGCGCCTGACGCTGTTCGCTTTCGGCCTGTTGCTCGGCGTGCAGGTGCCGGGCTTCGTCGATGACTACGCCAAGCGGGTCGAGGCTCATCGCCTGGAGTCGCAGCAGAGTCTCAAAGGCTTTCAGGAAACGGCGCGCAATTTCTTCAAGGGCGATATGGACGCGCTGGTTGCGCACTACCGCGTCAGCGATGACCCGGTGATGCGCAGCGATGCCAAGAGCGTCGGGCACCTGGTGCAGCGCTCCGCCTTGCTCGAACGCGAATGGCAGGCCATGCAGGGGCCCTGGTACGCCCAGGCCTGGCACCTGGCGACTGGCGCGGATCACGAGCTGTTCGAGGAAACCCTGCAGGCTTACCGTTATCAGGTGCTGTTTACCCCGGATGCGATTCTCTGGGGTGTGATCAGCGCACTGCTGCTGGCCTGGCTGGCGGAGGTGCTGGTGGTTCTGTGCGGCTGGATGTTCGGTGCAGGGCAGACCAGGCGCGCTCAGCAGCGCCACTGGCGCTGAATACCTGCCCAGGGGCATCGGGCAAAACGCCGGTTCAGTAGCCGAGTGCCAACTTCGGACCCAGGTAGTCATTGACCTGGAGAATATCGTCCTCGCCGAGCAGGCCGACCGCAGCGGCCAGTTGCAGGCGTGCGAGCAGATAGCGAAGTTTGGCTTCGAGCAGATCACGGCGGGCGATGAACACCTGTTCCTCGGCGTTGAGGATATCGACATTGGTACTGGAGCCCGCGAGAAACCCCTTGCGCGCTGAATCCTGTGCCCGCTCGCTGGAAATGACGGCCTGCTGCAGGGCGCGAATGCGTGCCTGGCCGCTCTGCACGCCGTGGAACTCACGGGTTGTGGCGGAGAACACTTCCTCGCGGCTGGCATTGACTTCTTCCCCGGCCTGTTCACGACTCGCGGTGGCCTGGCGCACCCGCGCGCTGACGCCGCCGCCGGAGTAAAGCGGCATGGTGAATTCCAGGCCGATGGAGCTGTAGCGGTTGGTCTGGTTGATGGTGGAGAGCGAATCGCTCTCGCTGTCGGTATAGCCCAGGACCAGATCGAGAGTCGGCCAGTGGGCGCTGCTGGCGCGTTTGACCTCTTCTTCGGCGAGGCCATGATTGAGCTGGCGTGCGCGCAGCGAAGGGTTGTTCAATTGCGCCTTCTGCAGCCAGTCCTGGAGGTTGTCCGGTTGCAGGGGCGGAGTAGGAAATTCCGCGTGCAGGGTGGCGAGTTGATCCGGGTTGTTGCCGAGCAACTCCTGCAGCAGGCGCAGGGCGACTACCAGATTGTCTTCGGCTTCGATCACGCCGGCCTGCGCCAGATCACGTCGGGCGGTGGCCTGGTCGACGTCGGTGATGGTGCCGTCGCCCAGATCGAAGCGGCGTTTGGCAGCCGCTACCTGTTGCTCGAAAGCCTTGAGCTTGGCGCGTGAAAGGTCGATGGTCTCGCGCGTCAGCAACACATCGAAGTAGCGGCTGGCCAGGCGTACGGCAACGCTCTGCGTCTTGGCATCGAACACCGCTTCGCTATAGCTGGCGCGCTGCTTGCCCTGGCGGTACTCGACCATTTTCTGGCGGTTATACAGCGGTTGACGCAATTGCAGGCTGAGGTTTTCCGAGTCGTAGTCCAGATCGTTCTCGATGCGCCGGCCAAGTGCATTCTGTTGCTCCTGGGTGCCGTCGACCTGGCTTTTGCTGGCCCTGGCAGTGATCTGCGGCAGTAACCCGGCTCTGCCGATAGCGGGGTTTTCCAGACCAGCGGCACGCTCGTGGACGGCGGCACGATAGGTTGGGCCCTGCAGTTGCAGCAATTCCCAGGCCTGTAACAGATCCATGGAGTGGGCGGGCAGGCAGGCCAGGCAGCAGAGGCCTGACAATATCTGGCGTACGAGCATGTCATTGCTCCTTGAAGGCTCCGTCGATACGGTCAAGCATGGGCTTCATCAGATAGCTCATCAGGTTGCGTTCACCGGTCTTGATCGTCACGGTAGCCGGCATGCCGGGGCGAATGCGATTGCTGCCCAGCTTGTCCATGCCGTCGGTGGTGACCTCGATCTCGGCCAGGTAGTAGGGCTGCTTGTTGGTCTCGTCGATGAGGCGATCGGCGGAAATCGTCAGTACGCGACCGGGGATGTTCGGCGTCTGCGCGTGATTGAACGCGGGGAAGGCGATGTCCACCGGCAATCCCGGTTGCATCTTGTCGATGGCCTGCACCGGCACCATGGCATCGACCTGCAGCGGCTCATTGGCCGGCACCACGTCCATGATTCGCGAGCCGGCCTGGATCACCCCGCCTATGGTGGAGGCCGACAGTCCCAGCACCACGCCATCGATGGGCGAGCGGATCACCGTGTTGCTGACTTCGTAGTCCAGCGCCCGCAGGCGGTCGGCGAGAGCGGCGGCCTCTTTCTGCATATCGCTGAGCTGCGATTGCACTTCCTGCTGGTAATTCTGTTCAAGCTGGAGGATGCGCAGTTTGAGCTCGGCGATCTGGTTGCGCGTACGCCCTGTGTCGGCGATGTTCTGCGCCAGCGAGGCGCTCAGTTCGGCGGCGTTGCGTTCCAGTTCGAGCATGCGGTTGCGCGTCACATAGCCTTCCGCCGCCAGGCTGCGCACCCCGTCGAGTTCCTGGTTGAGCAGCCTGATCTGCGCGCTGCGCGAGTGCTGTACCTGGCGCAGGCCCTTGAGCTGTTCCTCGGCGCCGTGGATGTTCTCGCGGAGAATCTCGGCTTCGCCGCTCAGTGCCGCGCGGCGGGTGGCGAACAGGCGCTGCTGCAGGGCGACCGAGGCATCCAAACGTGGGTCGCCGGCGAAACGGCTGAGCAGCTCGGGATCGAACTCCACCTGTGTGGCGCCGTCGCGCTCGGCCTGCAGGCGGCTTTTCACCGTGCTGACCACTATGTACTGGGCGCTGACCATGCCCTGCTCGGCGATGGCGCGAGTGGCATCCAGCTCGATCAGCGGCTGGTTGCGTTGCACCAGATCCCCCTCGCGCACCAGGATGGCGCCGACCGAGCCGCCGGTCAGATGCTGGATGGTCTTGCGGTTGTCGGTGACGTTGACCGTGGCATTGGCCACCACCCCGGCATCCAGAGGCGCGAGAATGGCCCAGAGAATGAATCCACCGAAGCCTGCGAGCACCAGCGACAAGCCCCAGCGACTCGGTTTGCCGTCGTCCATGTCAACCGTGCAGGGGCTATCCGTCAGTATCAGCCCCTTGCTTTCGAACTGCAGATCGGACATGACATGTCACTCCTTGGCCCGTACCGAGGCCAGGGTCGGCGACCCCTTGCCGGTGGGGATCACGTTGGCCTGGCGCAACGCAGCGAATACCTCATCGCGGCTGCCGAACATCTGCACAGCGCCTTCGCGCAGTACCAGCACCTTGTCCACCATGTTCAGCACGGTGGGGCGGTGGGAGATCAGCACCAGGGTCTTGCCGCGTTGCTTGAGGTCGAGCAGCGCTTGCAGCAACGCTGCTTCGCCGACGTCGTCGAGGCTGGCGTTGGGCTCGTCGAGGACAATCAGTGATGGCTCGCCGTAGAGTGCACGGGCCAGGCCGATGCGTTGCTTCTGCCCGCCGGACAAGGAGCCGCCGTCGGCACTCAGGTGGGTGTCGTAGCCTTGCGGCAGGTGCAGGATCATCTCGTGCACGCCGGCCTGCCTGGCGGCGAGGATCACCGCCTCGCCGTCGATAGCGCCGAAGCGCGCGATGTTTTCGGCGACGCTGCCCTCGAACAACTCGACGTCCTGTGGCAGGTAGCCGAGCCAGGGGCCCAGTTCGGCCTTGTTCCATTGATAGATATCGGCGCCGTCCAGGCGCACCTTACCGCCTTGCGCCGGCCAGACGCCAACCAGCAGACGTGCCAGGGTGGATTTGCCTGAGGCCGAGGGGCCGATGATGCCCAGGGCCTTGCCGGGTGCCAGGTTGAAGCTGACGCCGCGCAGGATCGGCGTGGGCGAGCCCGGTGCGCTGGCGAAGGCGTTCTCCACGTGGAGCATGCCCAGCGGCTTGGGTAGCGGCATGGATGGCTTGTGCGCAGGAAAGTCAGCCAGCAGCCCGGATAGCCGAGCCCAGGCTGCACGGCTGGAGAGCAACTGCTTCCAGGCCGAGATCACCTGCTCCACCGGCGCCATGGCACGGCCGGAGAGGATCGAGCAGGCGATCATCATGCCCGGGGTGATCGTGCCCTGGATCGCCAGCCAGGCGCCGGCACCAAGGATCAGTGACTGCAGGGTGACACGCACGAAACGACTGCCTCCGGCGATGTAGGCCGCGCGGTCGGAGGCCAGGGTCTGCAGCTCGAGAATTTTCAGGTGGTTGCCGAACCAGCGCTGGCGAATTGCCGGCAGCATGCCCATGGCCTCGATCACTTCGGCATTGCGCAGGTTGTTGTTGGCGAAACTGCCGGATACCAGCGAGGCCTGATTGGCCTCGGCCAGCGGCTTACGCGTGCTGACTTCGGTGAGCCAGGCCAGGCCCATCAGCAGTAACGAACCGATCAGAGTAATCAGGCCGAGCAGTGGGTGTACCAGGTAGATCACCAGCAGGAAGATGGGGGTCCAGGGAGCGTCGAAGAAGGCGAACAGGCCGTTACCGGTGAGAAACTGGCGGACCTGCGAGAGATCCTGCAGCGCCTGTGCCGGGTTGCCGCCGGCGCGGCGCAGGTTGCGCTCGAAGGCGGCGCCGAAGATGCGCTTGTTGAGCATCATGTCGAGGCGGTTGCCGACGCGGATCAGCACGCTCGAGCGCACCACTTCCAACAGCGCCATCAGTACATACAGGCCGATCACCAGCACGGTGAGCATCAGCAGGGTGGTGACATTGCTGCTGACCAAGGCACGGTCGTAGACCTGCAGCATATAAACAGCCGGGGTCAGCATCAGCAGGTTGATCACCCCGCTGAAGGCGGCCAGGGCGTAGAAGGTGCGGCGCAGGCGAAAGAGCACCTCGGCCAGCTCGGAACGCGGGGACTGCGGGACGTCCATGGGACCCTCCGGCACTGCATGTTCGCTGGGTGTCCTGCGTGGGGTGACGGCATTTCGACGATTGGCGTGCAGGACTGTCTATTGGAGACATTTTCTTGTCTCTTTGGGTGTCGCCCTCTAGGTATAGATGGGGTTTTCGTCGATGTGCAAGGGATTTAATCGCCTTATTTTTTCGATGTTTCGTTTTGTTTCATAAAAAAAATCTTTATTCAATAAAAGCTTATAGGAAATAAGGATAATTAATGAGGCGATTGACGGTATCTTGACAATCCTATTGGCTTGGACTTAAGTCTAGGCGTGTGATCCAAGCCAATAAGTCGACACAGCTTTCGTTGGCAAGCTCCTGCATGGGGTGATCACCATCGGAATCACGTTTTACCGGACGCCTGAGGCGTCTTTGCTAGGGCATTTCGCCGACCTGAAACTGCACGGGTCTCCTGCTGCCTGATTTTTGACGCCAGGCTTCGTGCCAGCTTCAGCATAGGGACATACCAAATACTGATTGCACGCCGATTAGCCCAGCAGGTCGGAGTGGCAGCGTTTGGCCTCTATCCCGGGGACGCTCTGACGATTGTGTGATGCGCAACGGATGGGGTGGGCTGCTTCTGGGCCAGCGATTCCTCCGATTTCGCGCATTCAGCTGCTGGGTTTCAGAGGTGGAAGGAAATGGCCGATTTCATCAAATCCGATCTCGAGTTCATCCTGCAGCAGATTTTCATTGCTGAGGCGCATGCCGCCGGACAGAGCCTGAGCGAGTTGCTGCCCAACTCCCAGGTGCCCTGGGGGCTGCGTACAGTGGATGGCAGCGACAACCTTAACGGGGGCGCCGGTACCGATCAGTTGCTCGGCGGCAACGGCAACGACCAACTGTTTGGCGATGGTGGCAATGACATCCTCGATGGCGGCGTCAGCAACGACAGGGTGACTGGCGGTGCCAGCAACGACACCATGACCGGTGGTACTGGCAACGACATCTTTGTGTTCGGGCCGAACTTCGGCAATGACCGGATCACGGACTTCGATGCCAACTCTGCCGGAGGGCCAAGATCTACTCAATATCGCCGCGCTGGGGATTACGGCAGCGACCTTCGCTGCGCGGGTGAGCATCGCCGATGCCGGTGCCGACACCCTGGTGACGGTCAACGGTGCGGATGGCGGCACCATCACCCTGGTTGGAGTCACCAATCACACCACGGTGACGGTAGCGGACTTCCAGTTGAGTTGAGTCGGGAAGCCTGGTGCCTGGCTTTGCCCGGCACCATGGCGACAAGGGTATAAACCTTGAGGGGAGCATATTCGATGAGTGACAAGATCAAGGTAGGCATAGTCGACGACCATCCGCTGCTACGGCAGGGGGTCGCCGCGACCCTTAGCCGGGTCGAGGACTTCGAGGTGGTGGAGCAGGGCGGTTGCGCCGACGAGGCGCGGGAAATTTCCGCGCGCTGTCAGCCCGATGTGCTGCTGATGGATGTCAACATGCCGGGTGATACCTTCGCTGCGGTACGCGCCATCAGCAAGGCACAGCCAAAGGTCAAGGTGTTGATGCTGACGGTGTCAGAGTCCGAGGACGACGCCTATTCGGCCCTGGAGGGCGGCGCCCAGGGCTACGTGCTAAAGGGGGTCAGTGGTCCTGAGCTGATTCAGGCGATTCGCACCGTGGCCAAGGGTGAAACCTTTATCACCCCGGCGCTGGCGACGCGCCTGCTGAGCAACTTCCGCAAGCACCAGACCGAGCAGCGTGGGGTAGATCTCACCCACCGTGAAGAACAGATCATCCGTGAAGTCTCCAACGGTCTGACCAATCGTGAGGTGGCGGCCAAGCTGGGTTTGAGCGAGAAGACGGTGAAATACTACATGACCAACGTGATGCAGAAGCTGCATGCGCGTAATCGTGTCGAGGCGGTGGCGGCAGTGCGCCGCTATTGGGAAAGCCACAAGACCTGGACTGTAGGCATCGGTGCGCCGTGACGGCACAGGTGCTACTGGCAGTTTTCGTCATCGTGTAAATCGAATCTGGCCGTGACCCGGGTACCTTGCCCGGGGGCCGATTCGAGCTCGAACGTCCCGCCCAGAGACTCCACTCGATAGCGCATGCCCACCAGTCCCAGGCGCGAGCGATGTGACCCTGTCGCGGCCTGAAGACCCTTATCGATGCCGGCGCCGGTGTCCGCCACCTGTACTTCCAGTACGCCCTGCCGGCACTCGGCACTGACCCGCTGTCCCTGGCCGCCGGCATGGTGGAAGGCGTTGTTCAACGCCTCCTGTACCAGCCGGTAGACGCAGATCTTGTAGGACAGACTCAGCGCCTCGGGTAACTCGCCGAGATCTAGCTGCACCTTGGTTTCGCTGCGTTGCTCATGGCGTTGCACCACAAGTTTGAGCAGCTCATCCAGATTCAGTTCGTTGATTTCCGGCAGGGCCAGGCCACGGGAAATACCGCGAATCTCGCGCAGGCTTTCCTGCGCGGCGTTGCGGATGGTCTCCAATGGCTCTCTGGTCGTGCTTGTAGACAATGCCGCCAGTTCATCCAGGCGCAGCAGGATCAGGGTCAGGAGCTGCGCCGGACCATCGTGCAGGTCGGCGCCCAGACGCCTGTGTGTCAGCTCGTTGATGGTGGCGAACTCGTGGCTGGCGGTATTGACGCGCTGCTGCAGCGCGGTGTTCTGCTGGTGCAAGGCCTCCCGCTCGCACATCTGCTGGCGCAGGATCGCCTGCTGGCGATCGATGATGCGGTCGCCGCGGCGGACGATGAGAAACAGCAGCAGGAGCATGGCCAGGGTAGCGGCGGCGATGATTGCCCAGACCTGCAGATGGATGCTGGCGATCTCGTGCTCCATCTCGTAGAACTCACCGATGGCGATGATCCGTCCGCTACCGAACTCGCGCAGCGGCACATAGGTTTCGTACAGCGGCTGATTGAAGCTGCGCTCGTAGGCGTGTTCGTCGTGATCCAGCGGGCTCAGGCGGGTGACCACCTCGCCCTGCATGGCGGCGGCGATGGGGCCGGCCGGGTGATAGTAGAAGACCGGCCGCTTGCTGCTGTAGACGTTGCTGCCGTCGGGTAGCCAGATTTTGACCGAGACGATATGGCTATTGAGCGAGGTCTGGCTCACCAACGCGTCGATGGTCTGCACGCTCTCGGGTTTCAGGCTGCGCGCGTTGGCCAGTTCCTGCACGTACTCGTCGAGATAGGCCTCCATATAGATGGCCGCGCCTTCTCCTGCACTCTGCGCTGCGGCCAGCCTGATTTGCTGGCTGACCAGGCTGCCGACGAAGGTCATGCTTACGCCGAGAATCAGTGCAGCAGCGAGAACGAACTGCACCGAACGGTTCGCCGACCCCAGGCGACGCCAGCCGGATGAAGTGGGTTCGACCAAAGTCCCATCACCATTCTCGACCAAGGTCGTTGAAATGGATTCGACCTTTGCATCTGTGGTCATTGCTGTTACTCCCGGATGCTTGGAGCCAAGTGCTGAAAGACCTTTTGCTGGCTGCAACGTGCTGAGGTCTATCAACAAGCTAGTTCAGGATTGGCCTTGTCGGGTCGCCGAGTGCAGATCACCAACTCCGCAGAGGTTGGCGTGTGCTTCAGGCGACAGGTGAGGTGGCAGTTACAGCTGTAGCTTGATAGGACGCATGGAGTGGGTCTTGAGCATTCTCAAGCGTGGTGCTGGCGATGGCATGCGGTGCAAGAGAGGGCGCCACGGCCGTCGATCAGGCCACCTGTGATGGAGCGCAAATGATGGACAGCAGTCCACGTCGTCCCGTAGCGGCGAGCTTGTGTGGTACCGGCTTGTGGCATGGTCACGGGCCGCCTTAGTCCCATCCCACGGCCTAGCCGCCGCGGGGGCAAACGATCGCCAGGTGCGGTCCGAGCCCTTTCCCATCTGCCCAGACACACATATTCCTGCGCTGCGCCACGCCGTTGCAATGTTGCCGTATGCATGTGGTTTCACTGACGTCTCCGTCAGTCGCGCTCACATCAAAGGGAGCACAACAAAATGGCTGTCAAGACAACCCAATCCGATCTGGAATTCATCCTCCAGCAAATCAAGATCGCCGAAGCCCACGCCGGTGGCGCCTCGCTCTACGACCTGGTCGGCAACCCGCTGCTGCCCTATGGTCTGCGCACGGTCGACGGCACCTACAACAACCTGGTGCCTGGCCAGCAGCACTACGGCTCGGCCGACCAGACCATGCCGCGCCTGCTGGAGCCGGAGTTCCGCGACGCGGAAAACGGCATCGACGGCAACGGCGCGCCCCCCGGCTTCCCCGGTTCGGGCACCCAGACCAGCTATGAACAGACCAGCGGCTATGTGGTGGATTCGCAGCCGCGGGTGATCAGCAACCTGATCGTCGACCAGAGCCTGAACAACCCGGCGGCGGTGATGGCCGCGCTGGAGTACGCCGGCTCCAGCGACGTCTTCGGCGATGCACAGTTGGTGGCCAACGCCCTGGCCACGCTGAAAACCGCCGAGGCGGCGGCGCAGGGCAATAGCGCGCTGGTCGAGGCCAGCGCCGCGCTGCTGGCCGCCTCTGCCGCTGCGGCCCAGGCTGCAGCAGTAGAGGCGGCGCAGGTGCAGGCGCAGGCCGATGCCGACGCCCTGGCGCACAGCGAGTCGCTGGCGCTGGTAACTGCTGCGCAGGCCGCGGAAGGGGCTGCCTTGGCGGCGTTGATTTTCGCCCTGAACAACGGTGGTGATGTTGTCGGCACTTTGGCCACATACAACGCGGCAGCGGCTGCGACTGCTGCAGCTCAGGAGCAGGCTGGCACAGCTGGCGAAAGTGCTGCCGCATCGGCTGCGCTTGCTATGGAGGCTCAGACCGTTGCTCTGGCAGCGGCTACACAGTTGGCCAGCGATACGGCCGCCCACGAACTGCTGCTGGCCGAGGTTGCTGAAAGCAGCGCCGAGGTTGCTGCTGCCCAGGCCGCGCTGGATGGGCTGCTGGACGATATGGGTATCGTCATGGACAACGGCAGCGTGCAGGTGCCCAACGTCTCGCCGGACGAAGGCCTGAGCGCGCCTTTCAACGCCTGGATGAGCCTGTTCGGCCAGTTCTTCGACCATGGCCTGGATCTGGTCAACAAGGGCGGCAGCGGCACCGTGTATATCCCGCTGCAGCCGGACGACCCGCTGTACGTTGAGGGCTCGCACAGCAACTTCATGATTCTCACCCGCGCCACCAACCAGCCGGGGCCGGATGGCATCCTCGGCACGTCCGACGACGTGCGCGAGCATGTCAACCAGACCACCCCCTTCGTCGACCAGAACCAGACCTACACCTCGCACGCCTCGCACCAGGTTTTCCTGCGCGAGTACGTGATGGTCGACGGCAAGCCGGTGGCCACCGGGCATTTGCTCGACGGGCCCAACGGCGGCCTGGCCACCTGGGCCGATATCAAGGCGCAGGCGCGCGAGATGCTCGGCATCGACCTCACCGATGCCGATGTGACCAACGTGCCGCTGCTGGCCACCGACCAATACGGTCAGTTCATCCGTGGCGAGAACGGTTTCGCCATGTTGATCATGCCCGGCAATCCGCCGGTTCAGGTGGAGGGCGATCCGGACAGTCCCATCAGCACCCAGGGGGCCGTACGCACCGGTCATGCCTTCCTCGACGATATCGCCCACAACGCGGTGCCGGTGATTGTCGGCGGGCAACTGATGGCCGATAGCGACAGCGACGTGGGCAATGCCGTACCGGTCAATTCCATGACCGGACGCAACCAGCAGTACGACAACGAACTGCTCGACGCCCACTACATCACCGGCGACGGTCGCGGCAACGAGAACATCGGCCTGACCGCGGTGCACCATGTGTTCCACTCCGAGCACAATCGCCTGGTGGAGGCCAACAAGCAGACCATCCTCGCCAGCGGCGATCTGGCCTTTATCAACGAGTGGCTGCTGGTGCAGGTCGACCAGGTGCCGGAGAGTGCCGACGGGCTGATCTGGGATGGCGAGCGCTTGTTTCAGGCCGCGCGCTTCGTCAACGAGATGCAGTACCAGCACCTGGTGTTCGAGGAGTTCGTGCGCAAGATCCAGCCGTTCACCGATATCTTCATGGTGCAGCCGGATATTGAGATCGATGCAGCCATCGTCGCCGAGTTCGCCCACGTGGTGTACCGCTTCGGCCACTCCATGCTCAACGAAACGGTGGATCGGTTGAGCTTCGACATGCAGTCCAGCGACATCGGCCTGATCGAGGCCTTTCTCAATCCGGTCGAGTTCGGCAGCGCCGATGCCGATGTCATGGCCGGCTCGATCATCCGCGGCATGACCCGGCAAACCGGTAACGAGATCGACGAGTTCGTCACCGGCGCCTTGCGCAACAACCTGGTGGGGCTGCCCCTGGATCTGCCGGCGATCAATATCGCCCGCGGCCGCGACACCGGCGTGCCGTCGCTCAACAGTGCGCGCGAGCAGTTCTTCGCCGCCACCGGCGACAGCAACCTCAAGCCCTATGTCAGCTGGGTCGATTTCGCGCTGAACATCAAGAACCCGGCATCGATCATCAACTTCATCGCCGCCTACGGCCAACACGAGAGTATCCTCGCGGCCGATACCGCCGAGGCCAAGCGCGCCGCCGCCACCTTGCTGGTGATGGGCGGTAGCGGCAGCCCGAGCGATCGCACCGACTTCCTCAACAGCAGCGGCACCTGGGCCGACCGGGAGTCCGGCTTGAACCTGGTGGACTTCTGGATCGGCGGGCTGGCCGAGCGCAAGATGCTGTTCGGCGGCATGCTCGGCTCGACCTTCAACTTCGTCTTTGAAATACAGATGGAAAAACTGCAGGACGGCGACCGCTTCTACTACCTGTCGCGTACCCAGGGGCTCGACCTGTTGGGGGCGCTGGAGGCCAACTCCTTCGCCTCGCTGGTGATGGCCAATACCGACCTTGGTCAACCGGGCTCCTCGCACCTGCCGGGGGATCTGTTCGCCTCGGTAGACCATATCCTCGAGCTGAACCAGGCGCTGCAGATCGGCGCCGATCCGGTCTGGGGCAATCCCATCATGCAGGCGCTGACGCCCATGGTGGAACGTGGCGAAGGTTATTTGCGCTACAACGGCGAAGCCCATGTGGTGCTGGGTGGCACCGAAGACAACGACACCCTGATCGGCGGCATCGGCGACGACACCCTGTGGGGCGATGGCGGCAACGACCGTCTGGAGGGTGGCTACGGCAATGACATCATCCAGGGCGGTGACGGCGACGACATCATCACCGACATCGGCGGCGACGACATCATCAAGGCCGGCGCCGGCAACGACGTGATCCATGGCGGCAACGGCCTCGACCTGATCTTCGCCGGCGACGGCCATGACTTCGTTATCGGCGGCACCGACGGCAAGGAGATCCTGGGCGGCACCGGCAACGATTTCATCCACGGTGGCGACGGCATCGACGCGCTGTTCGGCGGTTCCGGCGACGACTGGGTGGAGGGCGGCGGTCGTTTCGACTACATCGCCGGCGACAACGGTGACATCTTCTTCGAGAGCCCGATCCTCGGCCACGATGTGCTCAACGGCGGCCAGGGCGACACCGACTACGACGCCGACTCCGGCGACGACATCATGTTCGCCGGCGCGGGTATCCAAAAGAATATCGGCATGTGGGGCTTCGACTGGGTGATCCACAAGGACAGCACGGTGTCCGCCTACTCGGATCTTAACCAGTTGGTGTTCGACACCGAGCCGCTGAAGGTGCTGCGCGACCGCTTCAGCGACGTCGAGGCGCTGTCGGGCTGGGATCGGGACGATGTGCTGCGCGGCGACGACCGCGGCAACGACCCGGATGCCGGCGCGGAGGAACAGCTCAACGCCAACAACGCCCTCAGCCAGGCCGGGGTCGACCGTATCAATGGTCTGCGCGAGATGCTCGACTATCTGGTGGAACTGCCGCCAGAAGAGGGCGACCTCGAGGCCGCCATCGCCTTCAATGCCGGCAATATCCTGCTCGGCGGCGGCGGCAGCGACGTGATCGAGGGCCGCGGTGGTGACGACTACATCGACGGTGCGGCCTGGCTCAACGTGCGCATCAGCATTCGCGACGACGCCGGCAACGAGATCGGCACGGCCGATGGTATGACCAAGGTGATCACCGGCAAGAGCGGGGTGCTGGCCGGCACTGCGGAGAGCCTGACCCTGGATCAGGCCATGTTCAGCCGCCTGCTCAATCCCGGCCAGTTACATATCGTGCGTGAGATTCTCTACAGCAAGGACGAAAACGACATCGACACCGCGGTGTACTTCGGTCTGGCCGACGAGTACGACATCATTGAGAACTTCGATGGTACCTGGACCGTCAGCCATACCCGCTTCGCCGGTGGCGGCGGTACCGTGACCACCTTCGACCCGCTCGATCCGGACGGCCTCAGCACCACCCGCAAGATCGTCTCCGACGGCACCGATACCCTGCGCAATATCGACCGCGTGCAGTTCGCCGACCAGGTGGTCTGGTTGATCGACCGCCCGGCCGAGGGCAGCGTGGCCATCAGCAACATGGCGCCGGCCGAGGACGACATGCTGCTGGCTGCCGCCACCGTCAGCGATCCCAATGGCACCGAATTCGCTGTGCTCAGCTACGCCTGGCAGGCGCTGGTGGCCGGCGAGTGGGTGCAGGTCGGTACGGGGCAGAGTTTCACCCCCGGCGATGCCGAGGTCGGGCTGGCGCTGCGCGTGGTGGTCAGCTTCAACGATGACATGGGCAACCCGGAGAGCCTGGTGTCCGCGGTCACCGCGCCGGTGCTCAACGTCAACGATGCGCCGACCGGCTTGCCGCAACTCAACAATGCTTCGCCCAGTGTCGGTCAGGTGCTGATCGCCTCCACGGCGATGATCGCCGATGCCGACGGCTTGGTCGGGGTGACCTTCGCCTACCAGTGGCAGGTCGGTAGTGGCAGTAGCTTCAGCAATATCGCCGGCGCCACCGCACAGTCCTTCACCCTGACGGCGGCTCAGGCCGGCCAACAGGTGCGGGTGCAGGTCAGCTACACCGACAACCGCGGCACCTTCGAGTCGCTGACCTCGGCGGCCACGGCGGTGGTAGCCAGTGCGGTGATCATGGGCACCAACGCGGCCAATACGCTCAACGGCACCGCGCTGGACGACCATATCCTCGGCCTGGGCGGCAACGACGTGCTCAACGGTCTGGCCGGTAACGACATCCTCGATGGCGGCGCCGGCAACGACACCCTGGATGGCGGCCTCGGCGCCGATGTCATGCTCGGCGGCCTGGGCAACGACATCTATATCGTCGACAACCTCGGCGATCAGGTGATCGAGGCCGCCGGCGCCGGCACCGATACCGTGCGCACCACGCTGCTCAGTTATGGCCTGGGCGAGAACGTCGAGCACCTGACCTTTATCGGCAGCGGCAACTTCACCGGCTACGGCAACGCCCTGGCCAATACCATAACGGGAGGAGATGGCAACGATGTGCTCGATGGCGGCGCCGGCGCCGACCGCTTGGTCGGCGGGCTGGGCAACGACAGCTACTATGTCGACGATGCCGGCGACGTGACGGTCGAGACCGCTGGTGGCGGTATCGATACCGTCTACTCCACTGCCTCCAGCTATACCCTGCGGGCCAATGTGGAGAACTATGTGCATCTCGGCACAGGCGCTGCCGATGCCACCGGCAACGGCCTGGCCAACCAGATGACTGGCGGCGCGGCCGCCGACATCCTGCGCGGCCAGGGCGGCGACGATGTGCTCAGCGGCATGGGCGGCAACGACACGCTCTACGGCGGAGCCGGTGCCGACAGTCTGTTGGGAGGCGAGGGGGGCGATACCCTGTTCGGTGAGGGTGGCAACGACATCCTCGACGGCGGCGACGGTGACGACATCCTCGATGGTGGTGCGGGTAACGACATCATGATCGGCGGTGCCGGCAACGACACTCTGTATGCCGATCAGGGCAACGACATCCTCGTGTTCGGCCCCAACTTCGGTAGCGACACCATCATCGGTTTCGACGCCAACCCGGCTGGAGGGCAGGACCTGCTCAACATCGCGGCGTTCAATCTGACGGCGGCGACTTTCGCCAGTCGGGTATCAATCGCCGATGCTGGCAACGATGTGTTGGTGACGGTGGGCGGTGCAGATGGCGGCAATATCCGCCTGGTCGGTGTGACCGACCACACCAGCGTGACCATCGCCGACTTCCAGTTGGTATGAGGTGGCGTGATCCCTGGCGTTCGGATCACGCACGGTAGCCAAGGTCGGCGCCAGGTTGGCTGCGGAGCATCGCCTGCGGGGGCGGTGCTCCGTGGTCTTCTTTGCAGGGGGTGGAATATCGCAAAAAGTTGCGGCATGACGCATGTCGAGTTCCGCGAGCGTGGTAACGAAATACGCAGTTACATTCACTTACCCGTTCCCATGTCGATCAAGGATTCGATCCTGGCAGCCGCGCTGGCTGCTGTCCTGCCGTTCACCTGTGTTGCATACGCCAATCCCGAGACCGAGCCAGAAAACGCTGCGGTCGACGCCGAGGTCATCGAGACCGAGGATGCGGCGCAATCCATCAGTCCTGAAGAATTCGTCGCCAGCCTGGAGTTCAAGAGTGGCCGCGTCGTCCTGGGCAACGATCTGGCCACCCTCAACCTGCCCGATACCCTGGTGTTTCTCGACGGTGAGAACGCTCAGCGTCTGTTGGTCGATGGCTGGGGCAATCCGCCAGATGACGTTCCGCCGCTGGGCATGATCCTGCCGGCTGGCGTGTCGCCGCTGGCCGATGAATCCTGGGGTGTGACCGTCGAATACGAAGACAGCGGCTACGTGTCCGATGAGGACGCCGGCGATATCGACTACGGCGACATGCTCAAGGACATGCAGGCCGACGTGCGCGAGGCCAACACCTGGCGTGAAGAGAACGGCTGCGAGGCCGTGCAACTGGTCGGCTGGGCCGCCGAGCCGCACTAAGATACCGAAGGCAAGAAGCTGTATTGGGCCAAGGAGCTGAAGTTTGGCGACAGCGAGGCCAATACCCTGAACTACAACATTCGCGTCTTGGGCCGTAAGGGCGTGCTGGTGCTGAATTTCGTCGCCAATATGGATCAACTGGCAGAAATCGAGGCCAGCGTACCGACCGTGCTGGCTGTAACCGAGTTCAACCCGGGCTAGCGCTATGCCGAGTTCGATCCAGATCTGGATACCGTAGCCGCATACGGCCTGGGCGCGCTGGTCGCCGGCAAGGTGGCGGCCAAGACTGGTTTGCTGGCGCTGCTGCTGGTATTGCTGAAGAAGTTCTGGTTCATCCCGGTGGTGCTGGGCGGCTGGCTGTTCAAGCGCATTGGCATGCGCAAGAAGCAAGCGCCGGTCAACGCAGTGAGCGCTCCGGTCGCACCGTTTGCCGAGGCCAAACCGCAAGAGCCAGCGCAAACGGTGATGGTACTGAACAAACCGGACGATGCGGACAAACGCTGAGTTTAGTTTCCCGTTGTGGCTCGATGCCTTACTTGGACAGGTACTTCATGCCGTCTTCCAGACCCTGCAGGGTCAGCGGGTACATGCGATCTTCGATCAGCTCGCGCACCAGGCCCGTGGAGGCGGTGTAGCTCCAGGTGTCCTTGGGGTAGGGGTTGATCCAGATGATCTTCTTGAATTTCTCGGTGAAGCGCTTCATCCAGACGTAGCCGGCTTCCTCGTTCCAGTGCTCGACGCTGCCGCCGGCCTGGGTGATTTCGTAGGGCGCCATGGCCGCGTCGCCGACGAACACCACCTTGTAGTCGGCGCCGTACTTGTGCAGCAGGTCCATCGTCGAGGTGCGCTCGCTGGTGCGGCGCATGTTGTTCTTCCACACGCTCTCGTAGATGAAGTTGTGGAAGTAGAAGTATTCCAGGTGCTTGAACTCGGTCTTGCAGGCGCTGAACAGCTCCTCGCAGACCTTGACGTGGGCGTCCATCGAGCCGCCGATGTCCAGCAGCAACAGAAGCTTGACCGTGTTGCGTCGCTCCGGGCGCATCTGGATATTGAGCAGGCCACCGTCCTTGGCGGTGTGGTCGATGGTGCCGTCCAGATCCAGCTCTTCGGCGGCGCCCTGGCGGGCGAACTTGCGCAGGCGGCGCAGCGCCACCTTGATGTTGCGCGTGCCCAGCTCGACCTGGTCGTCGAGGTTCTTGTACTCGCGCTGGTCCCACACCTTGGCGGCCTTGCCCTGGCGCTTGCCGGCATCGCCGACGCGAATGCCTTCGGGGTTGTAGCCGCCGGAGCCGAACGGGCTGGTGCCGCCGGTGCCGATCCACTTGTTGCCGCCGGCGTGCTTTTCCTTCTGTTCCTCGAGGCGCTTCTTGAACTCTTCGATCAGCTTGTCCAGGCCGCCGAGGCTCTGGATCTGCGCCTTTTCCTCGTCGGTGAGCAGGCGCTCGAATTCCTTGCGCAGCCATTCCTCGGGGATCATCGCCTCGATGTGCTGGTTGAGGTTTTCCAGACCCTTGAAGTAGGCGCCGAAGGCACGGTCGAACTTGTCGAAGTGACGTTCGTCCTTCACCAGGATCGCCCGCGCCAGGTAATAGAACTCGTCCATGTCGGCGAACACGACGTTGTGCTTGAGCGCGTTGATCAGGTCGAGCAGCTCGCGCACCGACACCGGCACCTTGGCCGCGCGCATTTCGTTGAACAGGTTGAGCAGCATGGCTGCACCCTCACTTGCAGAATCATTCCCCGTTTGGGGCGCTCTGTGTAGGAGCCAGCTTGCTGGCGATCAGTGACATCGGCAGTGCGTCGGATCGCCAGCAAGCTGGCTCCTACAGTTTCAGATCAGTGTCCGTTACCGAGAAGCGCGGCGGGTCATGAAGGCCAGGCGCTCGAGCAGTTGTACATCCTGCTCGTTCTTCACCAGGGCGCCTGCCAGCGGCGGGATGGCCTTGGTCGGATCGCGTTCGCGCAGCACGGCTTCACCGATGTTGTCGGCCATCAGCAGCTTGAGCCAGTCCACCAGCTCGCTGGTCGAAGGCTTCTTCTTCAGGCCCGGTACCTTGCGCACGTCGAAAAACACGTCCAGCGCCTCGGCCACCAGCTCGCCGCTGATGTTGGGGTAGTGCACATCGACGATTTTCTTCAGCGTGTCGCGATCCGGGAAGGCGATGTAGTGGAAGAAGCAGCGGCGCAGGAAGGCGTCCGGCAGTTCCTTCTCGTTGTTCGAGGTGATGATGATGATCGGGCGCTGCTTGGCCTTGATCGTCTCGTTGGTCTCGTAAACGTAGAACTCCATCTTGTCGAGTTCCTGCAACAGGTCGTTGGGGAACTCGATGTCGGCCTTGTCGATCTCGTCGATCAGCAGGATCACGCGTTCGTCGGCCTCGAAGGCCTCCCACAGCTTGCCCTTCTTGATGTAGTTGCGAACGTCGTGGACCTTGTCCGAGTCGAGCTGCGAATCACGCAGGCGGCTGACCGCATCGTATTCGTACAGGCCTTGGTGCGCCTTGGTGGTGGACTTGATGTGCCAAGTGATCAGCTTGGCGCCGAAGGCCTCGGCCAGTTGTTCGGCAAGCATGGTCTTGCCGGTACCCGGCTCACCCTTGACCAGCAGTGGGCGCTGCAGGGTGATGGCGGCGTTGACCGCGAGCTTGAGGTCGTCGGTGGCGACGTAGGACTGGGTGCCTTCGAACTTCATCGGAAAATCCTCGCAACGGTAACGCGCGGGGCCGGCCCGCAGCAGAAATTCAGAGCGCGACTATAACGCGCAGCTCAGGTGGCTGTGAACGCAGACGCAGTATTCAGTCACTGAATGGGCGGTCACCGCTGCTTATGACTACAGCTCAGCTGCCGTCCTGTTGAGGTGGTGGGCGTTCGTAGCGGGGTGTGAAGGCTTCGACGAACGCGTTGCGCAGGATGGCGATGAAGGCCTGGAATGCACTGGTCTGCTGGTCGTGCACGCTGCCGCTGAGTTCGACACGGGTGGCGAACTGGTCACGGCGCTGATTCTTCAACAGCGTCTCGCTGCCGCCGACGATGGCCTCCCAAAGCGAGCGCAGTACACCTTTATCTTCGTCTTCGACGTCCTGCTCCCAGTCGAACACCTCGACATCGCGCAGCAGGGGTTTGATGTAGCCGTTGAGCTGGGCGTTCTCGGCTTGCGCTTCGATCACCAGGTCGCCGTTGCCACGCTTGAAGTCGAAGCGGCCGTAGGCGTGGGCGAAGTCGTTGAAGCGTGTCAGGTCGATGTCCTTCGCGCGCAGGCGTAGCTCGAAATCTTCGAACTGCTCGAATGGATCGAAGGTTGCCTCGGCCTCCAGTGGCGCGTGCTCCAGCAACAGCGCGCGACCTCCGAAGTGCGCGACGCGGTCGCCCGGCTCGTCACCGACGTTGGTGAGGTTGTAGAGGCTGGCGTTGATTTGGTCAGCGCTCAGTTCCACCTGGGGGTCGGTGCTGAAGTTGTGAAAGCTGATGCGGCCGTCGATCACCCGCAGTTCGTTGAGGGTGATGGGCAGCAGCTTGTTCAACTGATCGCGCCAGTCGGTGCCGGCACCGGTCTGGGTGGCCTGGTCGTTTTCGCCGCCATCGACGAAATTCAGTTGTGGACGCTCGAAGAACACTTCCGCGACCACGGCGTGTTCTGACCACAATGCCCGCCAGCTTACCGCCAGATCGATAAGCGGCGCGTCGAGCAGCGGTACTGGTACGTCGCCGCTGCTCTTGACGATGCGCAGGTCGTTGATGCGATAGGCGCCGCGCCACCAGGCCAGGTCGATATCAGCGATATGCCCGCGGTAGTCGCCCATCTCGGCGAGCTTGTCGTTGAGGTAGTCGCGGATCAACCAGGGCAGCGTTAGCTGCGCCGCCAGCACCAGTAACAGTGCAACAAACAGAGCCCTAAGGGGCCAGCTGTAGCGTCGTTTCATCGGACAGTCCATCGAGTGATCTATCTTCGATGGACTGCACGCGCGGCATTCTGTTCGGCTGGACTGACGCTGCACCTGGGCATAGGCTGGTGCTCTTATTCATCGTTCATCTGTTTAGGAAGGAATCATGAGCTGCATTTTCGCTGACAACTCCCAGTCCATCGGTAACACGCCGCTGGTGATGATCAATCGCCTGGGGCCGAAAGGCGTGACCATCCTCGCCAAGATCGAGGGCCGCAACCCGGCCTATTCGGTCAAGTGCCGCATCGGCGCCAGCATGATCTGGGACGCCGAGGAGCGCGGTGTGCTCAAACCGGGCATGACCATCGTCGAGCCGACCTCGGGCAACACTGGCATCGGCCTGGCCTTCGTCGCCGCTGCGCGCGGGTACAAGCTGGTGCTGACCATGCCGGCCTCGATGAGTCTGGAGCGGCGCAAGGTGCTCAAGGCCCTTGGCGCCGAACTGGTGCTGACCGAGCCGGCCAAGGGTATGAAGGGCGCGATCGAGAAGGCCAACGAGCTGGTGGCAGCCAATCCTCACTATTACCTGCCGCAGCAGTTCGAGAACCCGGCCAACCCGGCCATTCACGAAAAGACCACCGGCCCGGAAATCTGGCGTGACACCGAAGGCGCCATCGACGTGCTGGTCTCCGGCGTCGGCACCGGCGGCACCATCACCGGCATTTCGCGTTACATCAAGCAGACCCAGGGCAAGCCGATTCTGTCGGTGGCGGTGGAGCCGGTGAGTTCGCCGGTGATCAGTCAGACCCTGGCCGGTGACGAGGTCAAGCCGGCACCGCACAAGATTCAGGGCATCGGCGCCGGTTTCGTACCGAAGAACCTCGACCTGGCGATGGTCGATCAGGTCGAGCAGGTCACTGACGACGAAGCCAAGGCCATGGCCCTGCGCCTGATGCGCGAAGAGGGCATTCTCTGCGGTATCTCCTGCGGCGCGGCAATGGCGGTGGCGGTGCGTCTGGCGGAGAAGCCGGAGATGCTGGGCAAGACCATGGTGGTGATCCTGCCGGACTCCGGCGAGCGCTATCTGTCGAGCATGCTGTTCAGCGATATGTTCACCGAGCAGGAGCTGCAGCAGTAAAGCAGCTGCAGGCGGGTGGATCAATGAAGCGCGATCCACCTACGCTTGGCCTGACCGCCAGTCCGTAGCTCGGATGCAATCCGGGGAGTCACGCCGCCTGCGCCCCGGATTTCATTGGGCTACTTTCTAAATGGCTACTTTCGTAGGAGCCCCGCCCCGGGGCGAAGCTTTTCAATTTCGCGCGCCCAGATTCGCGGCGGGGCGCCACTCCTACAGTATAGGCTTTCGCCACGCCTGGCCTGACTACCAGTCCGTAGCCGGATGCAATCCGGGAGCATTCACCGCCTGTCTCCCGGATTTCATCCGGGCTACCTTTTGGTCACGCTTGGGCGCACCACCAGCCAAAGCGCCAACGCGATCAGCAGGCAGCCGGGCAGGTAGTCCCAGCTCAGCGGCTCACCCAGCAGCAGCGCGCCCCACAACACGCCGAACGGCGGGATCAGGAAGGTGGTGGTGCTGGCCCTGATCGGCCCGATATCGGCCAGCAAACGGAAATACAGCACATAGGCGAAGGCTGTGCAGACCAGGCCGAGGGCGGCCAGCGACAGCCACACCTCGATGCCACCCCAGCTTGGCGGTGGTTGCAGCGCGAGGCTGCCGACGAACAGCGGCAGCAGGAACAGGCTGGCCCCCACCAGGCTGGCAAAGGCGGTCAGGCGATTGTCCAGACCGCCCTGTTGGCCGATCCAGCGTCGAGTAAGGAAACCAGCGAAGCCGTAGCAGGTGGTGGCCACCAGGCAGGCGCCGGCACCGAGCAGCAGTTGCAGGTCGAAGGCCACCGGGCCGGTGCGGGTCAGCACCGCCACGCCAAGCAGGCCGAGGAATACGCCCGCCGCCTTGCTGCGGGTGATGCCCTCATGGAAAAACAGTGCGCCGATCAATACACCCATCAGCGGGGTGCTGGCGTTGAAAATCGCCGAATAACCAGCCGGCAAAATCAGTGCTGCCAGGCAATACATGGCCGACGGCAGGCCTGCATTGATCACGCCCAAAACCAGGCAGATGCGCAGTTTGCCGCGAAAGTCCCAGTCCGTGCGCAGCAGCAAAAGCAGTGCGAGCAGCCCCAGCGCGCCGAAGCTGGCGCGAAAGAACGCGGTCGGCATGCTGCCCAGCACCGGTGCGGCAACGCGCATGAACAGGAAGCTGGCGCCCCAGATGGCGGCGAGCAGCAGCAGGCGGAGCAGGTCGGCGGTACGCAAGGCGAAGTATCCGGCAGGGTGGGGCCGAGAGTGTTGCTGCTGGGTGAGGCGCTGGCAATCCGCATTGTGCTCTTGCCTTCATGCCGTATGGGGGAATGCTGCCGCAAGCAATGTTAATCCAATGTGCAACAGAGCCGCCGAGACCGCCGTGGCACTCGTGATGAACTTGAGGCAGAGTGCTCCGAGCTGTTCACCCACCGGGTAGGTCCGCTCACCTTTACTTACCTTGAGTTATGCCGAGTTTCTTCAGTCTGGAGGCTAGGGTGGTGGGTTTGATGCCTAGTAGCTCCGCTGCGCCTCCCGGGCCGAACAATCGGCCATTGGCAGTCGCAAGCGCCGCGTGCAGGTTATCGATTTCCAGTTGACGGATCTGTTGTTCGGTCATGACGCCTTTGGTGTCGTGAGGCCTGCTCTCTTGGTGGGGCTCGTCCTCTGTCATGCTGTCCGGTGACGGCAGATCGATGCGTAGCAGGGGGCCGTTGGAGGTAATCAGCGCGCGCTCGATGACGTTCTGCAGTTCACGGATGTTGCCTGGCCAGTTGTAGCTTTGCAGGCGTGCAATGTCGCCGTTGCTCAGTCGGCGGTCGGGTAGATTCAGACGTTTGCCGATTTGTTTGATGAAGTGGCTGGCCAGCATGGGGATGTCTTCGCGACGTGCGCGCAGTGCTGGTGACTGTAGCGGGAAGACATTGAGGCGGAAGTAGAGATCCTCACGAAAGCGCTTGGACTCCACCTCGCTACGCAGGTCGCGGTTGGTGGCTGCGATGATGCGTACATCGACGCGTCGCGTGCGTTCCTCGCCGACGCGCTCGAACTGCCCTTCCTGGAGTACGCGCAGCAGCTTGCTCTGCAGCTCCAGGGGGATTTCGCCGACCTCGTCGAGAAACAGCGTGCCGCCGTCGGCGAGCTCGAAACGCCCAATTCTGTCGCGCAGCGCACCGGTGAAAGCCCCGCGTACGTGGCCGAAGAATTCGCTCTCGAACAGGTCGGCGGGGATGGCCGCGCAGTTGACCCGGATCAGCGGGTGCGCGGCACGCCGGCTGGATTGGTGGATAGCGCGGGCTATCAGCTCCTTGCCAGTTCCGGATTCGCCGTGGATCAGCACGCTGGCGTCGGTGGGGCCGACCACATCGATCTGACGCACGATCTTCAGGATGGAGTCGCTCTGCCCGACGATCTCGCGGTAGCTGTGCTCGATACGGATTTCTTCCTGCAGGTATTCGTTCTGTTGTTCCAGGCGCTGCTTGAGCTCCCTGAGTTCCTCAAGGGCATCATGCAGGCGCTGCTGAGTGCTCATACGTTCGGTGATATCGCGAAACACCACCACCGAGCCGACGATGCGGCCATCGGAGATCACCGGCGTGCTGGTGAATTCCACCGGGAACATGCTGCCGTCACGGCGCCAGAACACCTCCTGGCGACCTTCATGCACCAGGCCGTCATGCACGGCCTTGTAGATCGGGCAGTCCTCCACCGGATAGTGGCTGCCATCGGCGTGGCTGTGGTGGTGAATGCGGTGGATGTTCTTGCCGATCATCTCGTCCGTCTCCCAGCCGAGCATGCGCGCCGCCGCCGGGTTGACGTAGGTGGCCAGGCCCTCGCTGTCGATGCTGTAGATGCCATCGCCGACGGCGCTGAGCAGCAGGTGGTTGTCGCGTTCGGTTTCCTGGAACAGGTTGAGGATGTTGCGCCATTCCAGCAGACCGCCGCGCATGGTGCGCTCGGTTTGTGCCTGGTCGAGCAGATAGCGCTGCTCGCTGCGTTCGCGCAGCACCAGGATCAGGTAGAGCACGCCCTTGAGGCGCAGCGTGGTGGCGGAGATTTCCAGCATCACGCGTTCGCCATCCTTACGCGTGCAGCTGAGCTCGTCACTCCAGCCCTTGCCGGCTTCCAGTACCGCCTGGGTGAACACGATCAATTCGGGTAGCTGGTGGCCGAGCAGGCGGGTGACCGTCATGTTCAGCAACTCGTGCCGGGCATAACCGAACAGCTTGCTGGCGGCAATGTTCATGTCGACGAAGCGGTTGGCCACCGGATCGAACTGCACGATGGCCTCGCTGCAATGCTCGAACACCATGTGCCTGGAGGCGTAGGTCATGTCGGCCCAGCCTGCGAGATAGTCCGGCTCGCTTGTGCTCATGCTACGAAACCTCGTAATTGCTGCTACGAACTTTCGTTTTTATACGAGACTTCGTAGTCGATGCCTAGGTGCAGATCGTGCCTGGAAAACCGGATCAGATAACTAACTGTTTGATTTGAAATAATAAAAATAAATAGCTGAAAACCTGGCACAGCCTTCGCTCTAGCTCTTGCAAGCACGGTGACTTCCACCGTGAAGAAAAGCAGAAGAGGAGAGCACCCATGCCGAGCGTCGATATCGCCCATTACAAGGACGGCGACTTCCTGGTCAACTACGAAGAGAAGGTTTTCGAGGACGTCAAGGCCGAGCCAGGCGAGAAAGCCCTCATCACCTTCCACACCATCGCTTTCGAGGGTTCCATTGGCCTGGTCAACATGCTGCAGGCCAAACGCCTGCTGCGCAAAGGCTTCGAGACCAAGGTGCTGCTCTACGGGCCGGGCGTGCAGCTTGGCGTGCAGCGTGGCTTCCCCACCCTGGGCAATGAAGCCTTCCCCGGCCACCTGGCGGTCAACAACCAGATCAAGGCGTTCATCGAGGAAGGCGGTGAGGTCTATGCCTGCCGTTTCGCCCTGCAGGCCCTGTACGGGCAGACCGAGAAAGCGCTGATCGAAGGCATCCGCGCCATCAACCCGCTGGACGTGATGGATCTGCGTTTGCTGATGCGTCGCGAAGGCGCGCTGATCATCGACACCTGGACTGCCTGATCCTTCCCGCCCCTCCTGCGGGAGGGGCCACGTTCGTACAAGGAATTCGCCATGGCCATCGTCCGTGCCGCTGCCGTGCAGCTCTCGCCCGTGCTCTACAGTCGCGAGGGTACCGTCGAGAAGATCGTCCAGACCATCCTGCGCCTCGGCCGCGAGGGCGTGCAGTTTGCCGTCTTCCCGGAAACCGTGGTGCCCTACTACCCCTATTTCTCCTTCGTGCAGCCTCCGTTCATGATGGGCAAGGAGCATCTGCGCCTGCTCGAGGAGTCGGTGCAGGTGCCGTCGGCGGCGACCGCCGCGATTGCCGAGGCCTGTCGCGAAGCTCGGATGGTGGTGTCGCTGGGCATCAACGAGCGTGACGGTGGCACGATCTACAACGCTCAACTGTTGTTCGATGCCGATGGCAGCCTCATTCAGCATCGGCGCAAGATCACTCCGACCTACCATGAGCGTATGGTCTGGGGGCAGGGCGATGGCTCTGGCCTGCGTGCTGTGGCCAGCCAGGTCGGGCGTATCGGCTCGCTGGCCTGCTGGGAGCACTATAACCCGCTGGCGCGCTATGCCCTGATGGCCGATGGCGAGCAGATTCATGCGGCGATGTTTCCCGGTTCGCTGGTGGGGGAGATCTTCGCCGAGCAGATCGAGGTCAGCATCCGCCACCATGCGCTGGAGTCCGGCTGCTTCGTGGTCAACGCCACCGCCTGGCTGGAGCCGGAACAGCAGCAGCGCATCATGGTCGATACCGGCTGTGGGCTGGGGCCGATTTCCGGCGGTTGCTTCACCGCCATCGTCAGCCCCGAAGGCAAGCTGCTGGGGGAGCCGCTGCGCAGTGGCGAGGGTGAGGTGATCGCCGATCTCGACCTGACGCTGATCGACAAGCGCAAGCGCATGATGGATTCGGTCGGCCACTACAGCCGGCCGGAACTGCTCAGCCTGCTGATCGACCGCACGCCTACCGCCCACCTGCATGAGCGCGTCACGGCGCTGCCGGGGCGGCATGAAGCCGAGGAGGTCGAGCATGTCAGCCTCTGAACGCATCGCCGCGCTGGACCTGCTCAGCGAGCTGCAGTGCCATGGCGCGCGCTGGCAGGACGACGGCCACGGCCTGTCGCGCAAGGGCGGCGCCGGGCCTTCCGATCACAAGGCGCTGTCGTTGGGCGGGCATACAGCGATGGTGCCGATGCTCAATCAGGCCTCGTTGCTATCGCCCTACGAAGTGCGTCCGCAGGGTGCGGGCGAGCTGGCGCTGATCTACCGCGACGGCCAGCAGGTGGGCCAGGTGCAGGTGCCAGGCGTGCCGAGCTTCTACGCACGCAGCACCGCCGACGACATCCCTTACTGGAAGATCGCCACCCTGCACAGCGATGACGTGCTGGCCACTACGTTGCTGCAGCACTGCATCCGCATGAACGATGCTGCCAGTGCCTGCCAGTTCTGCGCCATCGGCCAGTCCCTGGAAAGTGGCAAGACCATCGCACGCAAGCGCCCGGCCCACCTCGCTGAGGTGGCCAAAGCGGCGGTGGAGCTCGATGGCGTCAAGCACATGGTGATGACCACTGGCACGCCGCAAACCTCTGACCGTGGTGCTGCCATCCTTTGCGAATCGGCCGCTGCCGTTACCGCGGCAGTGGCTCTGCCGATCCAGGCGCAGTGCGAGCCGCCGGACGAGGACGCCTGGTTTCGCCGCTTGCAAGACTGCGGCGTGGTCTCGCTGGGCATGCACTTGGAGGCGGTCACCGACGAGGTGCGCCAGCGGATCATGCCGGGCAAGGCGCAGGTGCCGCTGGCGCGTTATTTCTCGGCTTTCGCGGCGGCCGTCGAGGTCTTCGGGCGTGGCCAGGTCAGCACCTACATCCTGGCCGGGCTGGGCGATAGCGAAGAGGCCATCGTGGCCATGGCCGAGCGCCTGGCGGCAATGGGCGTCTACCCCTTCGTAGTGCCTTTCGTTCCCATCGACGGCACGCCACTGGCTCAGCACCCCAAGCCCGACAGCGCCTTCATGCAGCGCCTGTATCCGCGCATTGGTGCCAGCCTGCAGCGGCACGGGCTGCATTCCGAACAGATCAAGGCTGGCTGCGCCAAGTGTGGCGCCTGTTCGGCCTTGAAACGCCACGAGTGAGGGAAACGACCATGGCCGAGCATGCCTTCGCCTTGAATGACGACACCTTTCGCGACTTCCTCACCGGCGATCTGCTGGTCAAGCCTGCCACCGAGCGCTGGGAGCGGGAAGACTACTACCGCTTGCGCCGTGCGGTCTTCGCCGACGAGCAGGGGCTGTTCGCCCAGGATCGTGATACGCACGACTTCCAGGCCCTGCCGATCGTTGCCGTCGCCTACAACTGTGGCGTGGCCGACCGGGTGGTCGGTGCGGTACGCATCTACGAGCAGGCGCCGGGGCTGTGGTATGGCGGCCGTCTGTGCGTGGAGCGCGACTATCGCCGCCACGGCATGATCGGCAAGGCGCTGGTCAACGAGGCGGTGTCACGAGCTATCGAGCTGGGCTGTCACACCTTTCTGGCCACCGTGCAGGCGCATAACGAAGCCTGGTTCCACGGCCTGCACTGGCAGAGTTTGCGGTCGTTGCAATTGCTCGAGCGCGAGCACGTGCTGATGCAGGCGAACCTGGCGCGCTATCCCTTCATGCCACGCGAGGTGTCGTTGCTGCCCCTCAAGGAGCGGCGTCATGGCTGAGGCATTGCGCAAGACCCCAGCCACTGGCCTGAGCGAACTGCTCGCGGCACTGCACGACACCCCGGCGATGCGCGCCAAGCAGGCCATTCAGCGACCGGCCCAGGGGTTGTCCGGCTCGCTGCCGCAGGGTGATGCCCGTTATGCACTGCCCGGCGATGACACGGCGGCCATACGTTGCGGCGAGCATTACCAGTTGTTGGCCATCGAAGGCATGTTGCCGGCCTTCGTCGAATCCAGCCCCTGGTTCGCCGGCTGGTCGGCGGTGATGGCCAACGTCAGCGATATCGCCGCCATGGGCGGGCGTCCCACGGCAGTGGTCAATGCCTACTGGCACCATGACGAGGACAAGGCCGAGCAGTTGCTTCAGGGCATTCGCGAGGCCTGCCAGGCCTATGGCCTGCTACTGGCCGGCGGGCATACCCACCAGGGCGCCGATGCCCGTGCTGGCTTGGCGGTGGCCATCACCGGCATCGCTCACCGGCTGCTCTCCACCCTGCATGTCGCACCTGGTCAGGTACTGGCGATGGCCGTGGATCTGGATGGCCGCTGGCACCCCGGCGTGCCCTATTGGAAAGCCTTCGAGAAACGTTCCGGCGAGCGCCTGCGCAGCCAGCTCGATGTGCTACCGCGTCTGGCCGAGGGCGGCTTGCTTGCCGCCGCCAAGGACATCAGCAACGCCGGGCTATTGGGCACTCTGCTGATGCTGCTGGAGCCGACCGGCTGTGGCGCGAGGCTTGAACTCGATGGATTGCCGTGCCCGGACGACGGCGACCTGCTGCGCTGGCTGCAGGCGTTTCCCAGCTACGGCTTTTTGCTGACCCTGGAGGAAAGCGCCTGGGCCGACGTGCACACCACCTTCGCCCTGGAGGGGCTGACCTGTGCGCGCATTGGTCAGATCGACGACAGCGCCAGTCTGCAGGTCGGGGTGGGCGGCGAGGTCATGGAGTTCTGGAATCTTGGGCAACGCCCATTCACCGGTTTCACCCAATCCACCCCTATGAGTGAGGAATGCTGAGATGCCTGCCGTCAACTTCAAACTGCGCTGGCCCGATGGCCAGGAAATGTCCGGTTATTCACCGTCCACCATCATCTACGAGCACCTCTGCGCGGGCTCCAGCTACGCACTCGAGGATTTCATCCTGCGTGCCGAGAACGCCCTCAATGCGGCTTCCGAGCGGGTCAAGGATGTCAAAGGCTTCTACTGCAGTTCGGCCATGGACACCCTGAGCGCCCTGCGATACCACGCGCGTGGCTTCGAAGGTGGCCAGGTGCAGATTCTCGATATGCAAACGGCCCATGCCGGTCAGGTCAACAGCGGCTGGAGCTCTTTCTAGCTGTCATTTCCATCGCACCAGTTACCCGAGGAGCGTGCAATGCCCAGTCATCTCAAATCCGTACAGGTTCCCCATCATCAGGTCATCATTGTCGGTGGGGGGCAGGCCGGTCTGTCGGCCAGTTACTACCTGCAGCAGCAGGGTATCGATCATCTGCTGCTGGAAAAGCACAGCCTCACCCATAGCTGGCGTACCCAGCGCTGGGATGCCTTCTGCCTGGTCACGCCGAATTGGCAGTGTGCGCTGCCGGGCTACCCCTATGCCGGGGACGACCCGCACGGTTTCATGAAGCGTGAGGAAATTATCGATTACCTCGACGGTTTCATTCGCAGCGTCAATGCGCCGGTTCGCGAGGGGGTTGCGGTGCAGCGTGTGACGCCACGCCCGCAAGGTGGTTATGCGGTGCAGACCAGCGCTGGCGAATTTACCGCCGATCAAGTCATCGTCGCCTCTGGCGGTTATCACGTGCCGATCATTCCGCGCCTGGCCGAGCGCTTGCCGGCCAACATCCTTCAGTTGCATTCCGAGCAGTATCGCAGCCCACAGGCGCTGCCCGAGGGCAACGTGCTGGTGGTTGGCTCGGGGCAATCCGGCGCGCAGATCGCCGAGGATTTGCACCTGGCTGGGCGCAAGGTGTATCTGGCTGTTGGTGATGCCCCGCGTTGTGCGCGCTTTCACCGTGGCCGCGACGTGGTCGACTGGCTGGCGGATATGGGCTACTACGACATTGGGGTCGACCAGCATCCGCTACGCGAAGGCGTGCGCGACAACACCAACCACTATGTGACCGGTCGCGACGGCGGGCGTGATATCGACCTGCGCAAGTTTGCCCTCGAAGGCATGCAGTTGTTCGGCCTGCTGCAGCGTCTCGACGGCGAGACGCTGACCTTCACTGAGGATCTGCAAGCCAGGCTGGATGCTGCCGATGCGGTGTATAACCGAATCAACGCCAGCATTGATGCCTACATTGCCGAGAAGGGCATCGATGCGCCGCCCGGTGAGATCTACCAGCCGGTGTGGCGCCCGCATCAGGTGCCAACCGAGTTGAATCTGCGGCAGGCTGGCATCACCAGCATCATCTGGTGCATCGGTTTCAGCCCGGATTTTTCCTGGATCGATGCCGGGGTATTCAATGGCCGCGGTCATCCGGTGCATAGCCGTGGTGTCACCTCGGTTTCCGGACTGTATTTCCTCGGTTTGCCATGGCTGCACACCTGGGGGTCGGGGCGTTTTTCAGGGATTGCTCGCGATGCCGAGTATCTGGTCAAGCGTATTGCCCAGCAGCACAAGGCGATCGCTGGGTAGGCGTATGCACTCGGCCCTTGGCTACAGGTGCGGTTCGGCCCACTTTCGAGCATTCCCGAACGGCACCTGGCCTGCTTTGTCGGCTAAGCTCGGCTCATTCTGTGCACTCATGAGGCAGGTGTATGAGACAGCAATGGCCGGCTGGCGAGATCGCTCGCCTGATCCTCGAGGGGTTCGATGATTACCGCGAGCATTTTCGCCAGATCACCGATGGCGCGCGCGTGCGCTTCGAGCAGGCGCAATGGCAGGAGGCGCAGCAGGCTTCGGCGGCGCGCATCAACCTGTATGAGGAGAAGGTCGCAGAAACCCGTGAGCATCTGCTGCAAGGGTTCGATGCTTCGCTGCTGGAAGTCGGCCAGTGGCCGCTGGTCAAGAGCGCCTATATCGCCCTGATCGATCTGCGTTTCGACGATGAGCTGGCGGAAACCTGGTTCAACTCGATCTTCTGCAGCCTGTTCAGTCATGACCAGATCAGCGATGGCTGCATGTTCATCCATACCACCCGGCCATCGCTACGCAACCAGCCCGGTGCCGCCCAGACGCGCAGCTATCGGCCGGCTGGCGAGCTGCACCTGGCGCTGCAGGCGATCTTCGACGATTACCGTTTCGACGCCCCCTACGAGGATCTGCCGCGTGATCTGCTGCGCCTGGAAGAGCAACTGCGCGCCAGCCTGCCGGACTGGGTGTGCAAGGACCCGGAGCTGTGCATCGAGCTGTTTTCCTCGGTGCTGTACCGCAACAAGGGCGCCTATCTGATCGGACGCATCTATAACCGCGAGGAACAGTGGCCGCTGGCGATCCCGCTGCTGCACCGCGAAGGGCAGGGCATCCAGGCCGATGCGGCGATCACCGACGAGGCGGAGGTGTCGATCATCTTCTCCTTCACCCGCAGCTATTTCATGGTGGACGTGGCCATTCCGGCCGAGTTCGTCGGCTTTCTCAAGCGCATCCTGCCGGGCAAGCACGTCGCCGAGCTGTACACCTCGATCGGTTTCTACAAGCACGGCAAGTCCGAGTTCTACCGCGCCCTGATCGGCCATCTGGCCAGCACCGATGATCGCTTCATCATGGCGCCCGGCGTGCGTGGCATGGTCATGAGCGTGTTCACCCTGCCGGGCTTCAATACCGTGTTCAAGATCATCAAGGACCGCTTCGCTCACGCCAAGACGGTGGACCGCAAGACGGTGATCGAGAAGTACCGCCTGGTGAAAAGTGTCGACCGCGTAGGGCGCATGGCCGATACCCAGGAGTTCGCCGATTTCCGTTTCCCCAAGGCCAAGTTCGAGCCCGAGTGCCTCGCCGAGTTGCTGGAGGTGGCACCGTCGACCGTGGTGGTGGAGGGTGACACCGTGCTGGTACGACACTGCTGGACCGAGCGGCGCATGACGCCGCTCAACCTCTATCTGGAAAGTGCCAACGAGGCGCAGGTGCGCGAGGCGCTGGATGACTACGGCCTGGCCATCAAGCAACTGGCGGCGGCCAATATCTTCCCTGGTGACATGCTGCTGAAGAACTTCGGTGTCACCCGCCATGGCCGCGTGGTGTTCTACGACTACGACGAGATCTGCTTTCTCACCGAAGTGAACTTCCGGCGCATCCCGCCGCCGCGTTTCCCCGAGGACGAGATGAGTTCCGAGCCCTGGTATTCGGTGGGGCCGATGGACGTGTTCCCCGAGGAGTTTCCGCCGTTCCTGTTCGCCGATATCAAGCAGCGCCGGCTGTTCAGCCAGTTGCATGGCAATCTCTATGACGCCGATTACTGGAAACAATTGCAGGAGGCGATTCGGGCGGGCAAGGTGATCGACGTATTCCCGTATCGACGCAAGAGTCCGGTGATTTGACGGAGGCTGGTTGAAATCCGCCTTGCCCGGCCTAATCTTACAGGTGAGCCGCTGGCTCTTCCCTTTACTTGGCAGGAGGTCGTACCCATGCTCGCCAAGCTGCAAGAACAACTGCAAGCCCTGCTGCAGGCTCTTGGCCTCGCCCTGCAACCTCAGCCGATTCGCATCAGTGAAGCCGAGCAGCAACGCCTGCGCCGTGAGCGTCAGCGTCGCTGAAACTCGTCAGTTGAGCCGATGGGCGTCGAACCAGGCGTCTATCAGCTCGCGCATCCGCTGCCCCGAGAAACTCGCGAAATGTCCGCCATGCACGGTGCGTACGGGCAGCTCGCGCAGGCGCGCAAGGCTGCGCGCGTAATCTTCCAGGTTCGAGTGGTAGGCATCTTCGATCAGCGGGCCATCGTAGAGAATGTCGCCGCAAAACAGTGTGTGCGTCTGCGCTTCCCATAGACTGATGCCGCCGGGTGAATGCCAGGGCGTGTGCAGCACCTGCAATACCCGATTACCCAGATCCAGCACGTCACCATCTTCGACCAGGCGTGTGGCTGGCGCTGCCCGTACGCGGTATTCGGCGTAGCACAGCGGGCAATCCGGGTGCGCCTCGAACATGTCGTCGCCGACGAAGTCGGTGGCCAGAGTATTGGCGCCGTTCGGTGCGGCGAGGATATCGGCCTCGGCCGGATGTACCAGGCGCTCATCGAATTCGTGATGCCCGGCGATATGGTCGAAGTGGCAGTGGCTGGCCACCGCCAGTAGCGGCCTGTCGGTCAGCCGCCGATCCACAGGATCAGCAGCCGCCACCGCCATCCCTGAACGCGCAGCCGTCGCATGGGGTCGTGGTCTCCTGGCTCGATTGGCAGAGTCTAGGTGAAGTATCGGCTTTTTGCCGGCCGCATCGTCAGAGTAAGAAGGCAGCGTCAAAAGCTTGTTGAAGAGGTGGCTGGTAGCCGTAGCCGAATGCAATCCGGAATGCGTTTAGCGCTCAGGGATTGGGCAGGGTCTTCTGCTTGAGGATATACAGGCTGACCAGCACCGCACTGCTGAGCATGAACGCGCGCGCCCAGGGCATGGGCACCAGATAGCAGGAGAAGCTTATGCTGACCCACATCAGCACCAGGGCATAGACCTTGCCCTTGAGCGGGATGCCCTGGCCTTCGAGGTAGTCGCGAATCCATGGCCCCAGGCGCGGGTGGGTGACCAGCCAGAGGTAGAAGCGCCGTGAGCTGCGCACGAAACAGGCCGCCGCCAGGAGCAGGAATGGCGTGGTCGGCAGTACGGGCAGGAAGATGCCGATGACCCCGAGTGCCACGCTTAACCAGCCAATCGCTAGCAGCATGTAACGGACACTGCGATGGCGGCTTGGCTGGATGTCACGCGGCATGGGCGGGTCTTGGCGGCAGCCGGGGGCGAGCCCCGGCTCATGGGGTCAGTGGCGAGGCTTGAGCAGTGCGGGTTTTTCTTCCGGAGCCTGGCACAGCAGGAAGAGAGCGGTCAGTAGCTCGGGAATCTGGTCGATCATGCTGTCCACCAGGTCGCGGTCGCGAGCGATCTCGGCGAACTCGGTCTGTTCGTCGAACAGACCGGAGCCGACCATGATCGGCAGCAGCAACTCGCTGACTTCGTCTTCGGCATCCTCGAACCACACGGCTTCACGCAGGAACACGCCTTCCATGAAGCCGATGCACCAGCCGCGCAGGTCGGAGTCATCCGGTTCGTCACCGAGATCCAGATCGCACGGCAGCTCCGGCTCTTCCTCACCGGCCAGTTGACGCGCGATATGGGCTTTCAGATGAATCAGCGTGCTCTCGATCTCTTCGCGTTCGGCATCGCTGCGATAGTGCGGCGGTTCGGCGAACAGCGCGTCGATCCACTCACGCTCCGGTACCTGATCCGGGCAGATGGCCAGGGCGGTCAGGTAACCGTGGGCGGCCACGTAGTCCAACGCCTCTTCGTGCAGCTCATCGGCATCGAGAAAGGCTTGCAGGCGGGACAGTTGCTCAGCGAAGGACATCGTGGGGTTACCTTGAGGCTTAGGGGATAAGTCGGGTAGGGATAGGCCATTGCTGGCCCATCCCCCCCTAAGAACCGTACGTGCGGCTTTCACCGCATACGGCTCAAGCTTACGAAAAACCAAGTAGCTTGGCCGGCAACGTACGAAGTGTTGCGTCGGATTCTACAGCTATAAACCACTAAACCGTAGAGGTGTATCTTTTTGCCGACTATGTGCCAGCGCATGGCAGTTGGGATGAAGCAGGGTGCGATTACGTAAAGTATCCGAGCCGCCGTCCACACGCCGTATGACGTGGTGATCGTGCCAGCCCGTTTCCTTACTCACCGCTTGCCCGCAAAGGGCACAAAGCCCTTTTTGTCTGCGGAAGATGCTGAGTATTTGTCCCCGATAACGCAGCTTGTGCTGCATCCGTTGAACTCTCAGCGCCTCACATCATAGGGGTTGTAAGCCCCGGGTAGACGCTTGTGACGCACGATTGCGGTTCCCGCCAACAGGTATAGCCGGCGGTACTGCTTTTCTTCCTTACCATTCTTGTAGGGGGACGCGAACACCCAGCTCTGCCCGCCTATGGATCGGAAGTATTTATTCCTGATCCAATCAGCCGACTTCCTTGGATGCCTACGTTTCGCCCACATCCAGATTCGCCAAAAGATCAGATGATCCAGCCTGCTGAAGGTTTGTTTTGCCACGACCGGGGAGTGGTATTGTGCCCACCCCCTTCAATACCGGGTTCAGTTGGCCGATCAACGCTTCCTGCGTCAGTGCCCCACTACTTTTGATGATCTCGCGCATCTTCCGATACAACGCCGAGGCGTTCTTCTTCGAGGTATGCGTCTGGGCATCCCGTCTTGCGCAACTAAACCAGTCGCCACCTATGCGGCAGCAGCTCCGCAATCTCACTTGCCCGCTGCGTCGGCAGACGCGTGAGC